>JACPQI010000178.1 GCA_016190545.1 Chloroflexota bacterium | reverse complement strand
GGTCGCCGTTGGCGCCGCGCACCAGGAAGGGTTGGGCGTTACAGGCCTTGCTGGAGCCGGTGGTGGAAGAGCGGGTGTGGCCGATGCCGGCGTGGCCGGGCAGTCCTACCAGGTTCTCTTCCTTGAAAACCTGGGCGATGAGGCCCATGCCGGTGTGGCTGTAGAGGCGGCGTCCGTCGGAGGTGGCGATGCCGGCGCTTTCCTGGCCGCGATGCTGGAGGGCGAAGATGCCGTAGAAGGTTATACGGGCTGCATCCACGCCTTGAGCGTAGATACCAAAGACGCCGCACGCTTCCTGCGGGTGTTCGCTCACGTCCCTCCCCGTGGCGCGGGAGCCTGTGCCCCGCGCCCCATCATTATAGTTTACCGCATGCGGGGTCAGTCAATACGGTTGCGGGTATGTTCAAGGCCTGTCTTGGGCGTGGCGGGCAGCAGCGAGGGCAATTCGCGGAGGTTGGCGATGGAAAGGCAGTCGTCGGGGTGGCTGGCTAGGCCGTCGCGGTCCAGCAGGACGGGGGTCATGCCCACAGCGCGGGCGCCGGTCACATCGGCGTGGTACTGGTCGCCGACGTGGACTGCCTGAGAGGGCGTTACGCCGGCTTTGGCCAGGGCTAGGTGAAAGATAGGCGGGTGCGGCTTTTCGCTGCCGGCCTGGAGGGAGCTTACCACCACGTCCAGGTGCGGCGCCAGGCCCAGGTTGCGGCAGATCTCGCCCAGGTCCCTCCACAGGTTGGAGATGAGACCGATAGTGAAGCCGCGCTGCTCCAATTCCTGGATGACGGGCAGGACGTCATCGTAGAGGGCGAGGTCGTAGGGGATCTGGCGCAATCGCTGCCACATTTGGGCCGCCGTCTCCAGGGAGACATCGGCGCCTGTTCCCTTTATGATGGTCTGCTGGTAGCGGGTGAAGAAGACCAGCCGCTCCTCCGGGCTGCGGCCCTGGATGGGCGAGCGGGCGTTCTCCAGGCTCATGAGGGCGTCCGCCTCTGCGTAGCCCTTGAGGATGCCCTGCTTGGTCACCGCGACTCCGAACTCGGAGGCGACCTGGCCCTGCAACTCATGGCGGGGTGGGCTGAAACAGGCCAGGGTATTATAAAGATCGAAGAAGACGGCCTGAATTCCGTTGCTGATGCGTGTTGTCATGGCGATGTGCAATGACGACGTGCGTTGTGGATTGCGCCCGCTCCTCGGAGAATGCCCGTATACTAGAGATAGTGTAGCATGGTCAGATAGGAGCGGCGGTGACAGCGGTCTTGGCGACAGCCCGGAGCGCCTGGCAGGGAGCGCTCGATCTCCTGTTCCCGCAGCGCTGCGTGGGGTGCCGTGTGGAGGGCTTCTTCCTCTGCCCAGCTTGTTTGGCTACGGCCCGGCGCTTGGAACCACCTTACTGCGCCGTCTGCTGCGAGCCTACCGCCGGGGCCGAGCGTTGCGGCCACTGCGCGCGCGCGCCGCTGGCTGTAGACGCCGTCCGCTCGGTCTTCGCCTACGATGGCGTGGTGAAGGAAGGCGTTCGGCAGTTCAAGTACCACAACCTCAAGGCCTTGGCGCCGTTGTTCGGCCAGGAGCTGGCGAGGCTGGCGGAGAAGCACTTCCCTGGCGTGGACGTAGTGCTGCCGGTGCCCATGCACCCTGGGCGGGTGCGGGAGCGCGGCTATAATCAGGCTGCGTTGCTGGGCGGGGGGGTCAGTCGGCTTTTACGGGCGCCGATGGAGGAGCGGGCCTTGCGCCGGGTCCGGGCCACCAGCCCCCAGGCCACCTCAAGTACGCGTGAGGAGCGGCAGCGCAACGTACAGAGCGCCTTTGCCGTCGTTGGCGCGCTTCCCGGCGCGCGGGTGCTGCTCGTCGATGACGTCTGCACCACCGGTTCGACGCTGAGCGAGTGCGCTCTGGTCCTGAAGGAGGCGGGATGCGCCTCCGTGTTTGCTGTGACCGTCGCACGGGAAGTGTGAAGGCAGTGGGGACTGGCTCTTCTGTATAATCAACACCCGTTTGGCCCCGAAGCCGCATCGAGGCAGCCGGACGACGAGGAGGACGCATGGTACTGAACATCAACATCCGCCATACGGAATTGCACGACCAAGTGCGGGCCTATATCGAGAAGAAGTTCCGTTGGGTGGACCGTCAGGCGCCTAAGGTTCGGTCGGTTGAGGTGGAGGTGGACCATGAGTCGACCAGGGCGGCGGAGAAGCGGGTGGTGGTCCAGGTGACGCTGAACGTGGACGGCACCCTCATCCGTGCCCAGGAGCGGGCGGGCGATGTCCACACCGCCATCGATGCGGCGAAGGACGCTATTCAGCGGCAGCTCAAACGCTATCGGGAGAAGGTCAGCGTGGAGAGGCGACGAGAGGCGATCACGGCCAGCCCCCGGCGCCGGGGCGCGGCGCCTCTGGAGGCGGAGGCCCCGAGCGAGGATGAGAACGTGGTCCTGCGTCGCAAGACCTTCGCCATCAAGCCCATGCCCACCGACGAGGCCATTGAGCAGATGGAGCTGTTGGGCCATGGCTTCTTTTTCTTCTACAATGCCGACTCCAACCAGTACAACGTGGTCTACAAGAGGAAGGGCGGTGGCTACGGGCTCATCGAGCCCGCTGGCAGGGGAAAATAACCGGGCCGTTGCTCCTTAGCCCCATTGGCCCCGTGGCGGCAAGACGCCGCCAGAGCACGCCTGGAAGCGGGATCGTGGTTCGACAGGCTCACCACGAACGGATTTTTGTTCCGTTCGCCCTTCGATGGACTCAGGGCGGGCTCTGAGTCTGTCGCAGGGCGGAAGCATATGGGGTTTACAGACCTAGATCACTGAGCGCTACCCGCTGGACATTTTCTCTCCTTTGCGCTAGCCTAAGAGTGTTGGGCGCACACCCTTTGCACACGCTGCTCACGGCACCTGCACAGCGACAGGGTGTTGGTGCGCTTAGGAGGGGGACATGATGCACGCAACACGCCGTAGCGCTGGCTCTCTCAAGGTGAAAGTGTTCATCCTGCAGTCCCTGATATTTGTCCTGGCGGCGCTGTTGGGCATGGGCGGGTACCTGCGCATTGGAGGGTCATAGGGTCCCATAGACCAAACGCTCTCTTGCAATGTTGAGAAAGGACAGGCCCCGCCTCTGAAGGCGGGGTTGCTCTTTCCGAAAGCAAGACCTGCTTGTATGATAGGTAGGGCTATGCGCCAGCGCCGATTCATCATCGGGAGGAAGCTATGAGCATGGAGTGGAGCGCGACGACCGGCTTCCTGGCTGGCGCCCTTACCAGCTTTGGCTTTGTGCCCCAGATCGTCAGGGTCTATAGGCTGAAGAGCGCCCGCGATCTCAGCCTGTCCTTCACGCTGCTCTTCCTCAGCGGCGTGGGGCTGTGGTTCCTCTACGGCATCGTAGAGCAGCTATGGCCCATCGTGGTGTGGAACGCCCTCACCTTTCTGCTGGTGTTATTCCTGGTCATCGCCAAAATGCGGTACGGGCAGGGCAAGGGGCCATTGCCCTAAGGGCCGGTCCAGAATCCCTGCACCTTCCTATTACGATTTCAACAAAGCCAGGCGAGTTCTAGCCGCCGCCCACCGCCGGGATGAAGTGGACCTCTGAGTCTTCGCCCACCGACTCCAGCAAGCCCAGGTGGTTGGTCTCGCCGTCGATGGCCGCCACCATGCCGGGCTGCATTCGCCCCAGTTCGTCCACAAGATGCGATTTGACACCAGGATAACGGGCCTCCAGGTTGTTGATAACCTGGCGTAGCGTGGCCCCGGGCGCGCGCACCTGCTCGGCGCCGCCCGTCAGGGGGCGCAGGAGAGAGGGAATGAACACGACTGCCATACGCGCCTTTCAGAACGGGTCTTCGTCAGCGCTTCCCGGCCGTAGCGGGCGTCCGGAACTCGGGGAACACCTCCGTGGCGAAGCGTCGTATGCAGTTGTCCGGGTCTCCCTCGACGGCGGGGATGATGACCTGGTTCACCCCGGCGTCCCTGATAGCGCGCAGCTTCGCCTTGCACTCCTCCGGCGTCCCGGCGACGCTCAGCCGGTCGGCGAGAAGCTCCGTGAGGCCGAGCTCATCGATGAGTTTTGCGTTGCTGCCCTTGAACATCACATGTTCCCGCACCTGATAGCGCTTGCGCAGTTCGGCGACTTTGCCTTCCATCTCCGGTGACAGGCCTCTCCTGTGCATGGGGGAGCGGAAGGCGTGTTTGGCGGCGCTCGCCATGAGGGCCTTGATGTCGGCCAGCGCCTCCGCCCGAGTGTCGCGCACCGAGCCTCTGACCATGATCCAGACATCGATGCTTGCAGGGTCGCGGCCCGCCGCCTGCGCTCCCTGGTGGACCTGCTCCAGGCATTCCTTGAGCACGGTGGGGTGCGACGACGAGGCGATGATGACGCCGTCCGCAACCTCGCCCGCCAGCCGCATGGCCTTGGCGCCGTAGGCGGAGAGGTGCACCGGGATGGGGCGTTTCACCCACTGCGTGTGGATGGCCTTTTCCTGCCACTGGGCGGTCTTGCCCTGAAGGATCTGGCGGAGCGCGATGATGTACTCCCGTATGGAGGCCTGGGTCGCCATCTCTTCTGAAATGGCCAAGACGGCGCTCCCGCCGGTGCCGATACCCAGCAGGGCGCGCCCGTGCGACAGCTCATCGATAGTGGCGATGGCGCTGGCGGTGACGGCGGGATGGCGGGTGACGGGGTTGGTGACCAGGGGCCCGATGACGGCCCTCGACGTGTGCTGAGCGGCGACGGCCAGGGCTACATAGAGGTCGCGGTAGACCGATTGGGAGTCGCCCACGCCGATGAGGTCGTAGCCCAGTTCGTCGGCCAGCTTCAGCCGCCGGACATAGGCCTGAAAGTCATCACCCCACAGTAGGATCGTTCCGAACTTCATGACAACCCCCTTCTTTAGGCGATCTCCTTTATGGAGCACGCCGCTTGTTGCTCTATGTCAGGTTCAGGTGTTACTCAATCCAGGCGATGGCTTGAATCTCCACCAGTAGTCCGGGAAGGCCAAGCTGGGCTACGACGGTTGTGTTTGCAGGCCCGCGGTCTCCGAACATCTCTTTCCGAAGCTTGTGCAGTGCTGGACGGAAAGCGCGGTCAGCGAGATAGGTGGTGGTGCTGACAATGTTTTCAAGGGCGCCCCCGTGAGCGCGGAGACAATTGTCCAAGTTCCTGTATACCTGGCGCAACTGTGCTTCTACGTCACCGGGGCCTACCAGATTGCCCTGGTCGTCCATGGCCACCTGTCCAGAGATATAGAGCGTGTTTCCTGCTCTGACAGTATGGTGCATTCCGATGCTTGGGACGATGCCTTGAGGATTGACTCGTTGGACTGGCATTGATTTCTCTTGATTCTTGTTGCTAGGCTATCTTGTCATGTCCAGCGCCGCCAGGTGGCCAAACGTAGTGCTCTGGGAAAGTGTCATGCCACTGGTCAGCGCCTTGCCCACCGCCACGTGGGCGGCTGCGTTGGGGCATGCATACAGTCCGAGAATCGCCTCCCCGTCCACGTTCTTCACCCTGGCATGCTCGTCTATGACAAGGCCGGACTTGGTCCCACTGCTGCTGAGATAAATGCGAAGGCCATAGAACGGGGGCGTTTTAAGGGGGGCCAGGCACGGATTAGGCTTCACCGT
>JACPQI010000177.1 GCA_016190545.1 Chloroflexota bacterium | reverse complement strand
TTGAGGCGACCGCCGGTCTGCGTGTACAGCCCGGTGTCAATAAGGTGAACTTTCCAATTCGGCCGAGTGTCGCTGTCGTGAACCGTGGTCGCCCCGTTCGACAAGTCGACGGAAATGTCGCTGTTGATCGCATAGAAGTCGAGGAAGTACTGCTTAACGATTTCCCCCCTGTAACCGAGCGGGACGACAAACTCGGTAATGCCGTGAACGGCAAAGATGTTCATGATGTGCCACAAGATGGGCCGGCCCCCTATCTCGACCATGGGTTTCGGCCGCAGAGTCGTCTCTTCGGACAGCCGGCTGCCGAATCCACCGGCCAGAATCACCGCTTTCATGGCTTCACTCCTTCGTACGTGTCCCTCGGCTTCGGGCGCGGTCGTCGACGTCAGGTCTGGATGGCCTCTTGGTAGGACATGGACATTCTACGTTGCCCTTGAGCGGGCGAACCACCGTCCCCTTCATCATCGAGCTTTTCCTCCTCGGCAATCGAGTCCCGATTCCGCCCCGCCGACTGGCCAAGGCCGTCGGTCGAAGGTCGATAGGCTCGTAGCGTTAGATAAAGCATGCTGAGCCTTCGGGGAGTCGGACACGCTGCGGATGATGTCCGGCCGCCATTGCGAAGTCGTCGCACCTGAGGCACGGTCTGATGGCATGAGGTTTCACAGGCCCTTGCAGATCCCAGCACCTACACTCCAGAATGAGGTCGCGCGGGGCGCCCCGTAGCGGCGAATAGTAATACGGGTGGGGAGCGAAACCTGATGCTCCCCTGGAATGCTCCGACTTGCCAGGCCAGTTGACGCACCCAGTCAATCCGGGTATCCGGGGATCGGACCTGAGGGAGCTCTCGGAGCAGGCGGTGCCAGGTCCGCACGTACGTGCGCCACGTGTCATGCAACCGCAAGTCCGCGGGGCGATATCGCTGGAAGAGAAAGACGTTCCATTGTGCCCAGCTACGTGTCTGATCGAATAGACCGGAGAGTCTTTGGCGACAGCGAACGTGAACAAGCGCCTCGGGCACAAACCGAAGGGTTGTTCCTTGCAACTGGGTTCGGAAGCAATAGTCCGTATCTTCGAGAACGGGCAGGTTTTCGTCGAAGCCGCGCACTTTCTCATGGAGCGTGCGCCGAACGCCCAAGCCGCTCGCGCCCGCGTGCGGCAAGTAAGGCGGGTATTCCGATGGGGAAAGTCCGGTCTGTTGCGGATGATCGCGAAACGCCCTGACGACCCAGGGGGGGTTGAGCCTTTCGAACTCGACGCGGCTCGCGACGAACTCGTACTTCGCGAGCGCGTTGCCCACCGCCGAGACCCAGCCCGAGTCGACGATGTCGTCGGCGTCGCAGAAGGCCAGGAATTCGCCTCGGGCCGCTCGCGCCCCCGCGTTCCGGGCATGGCCGGGCCCGGGGCGGTCCAAGGCATCGACGATTCGAAGTTTCGGCAGTCTCGCCAGGTACGGCCTGACGACCTCGTACACCTCATTAAGAGGGCCGTTGTTTGCGATGATAACCTCCCAATCCTCCTCCCATTTCTGGCTCGCCATTGCTCGGAGCTGGGACGGCAGTTCCAGTGAAGCCTTGTGGTAGGGGACGATTACGCTGAGTTTCATCGCTCCGCCAACCATTCCATGAAGATCGGTGAAATGGTGCTACCCGACGGCCCGGCCAGACGAAGACGAGGCCGAGCTTTTTCGGAATGCATCCTACCCCGCCGACGGTTCGCGAGGGGAGGACATTCTTCCACGCAAAACACGGTAGGCGCTGCGAAATGCAGCATATAGGATCGTGGGAAGGGCCAAGCGCGCCACCAATGGCCACTCCACTCGGTTGGGATCGTGACGCACGGCTTCGACCCAGTACTCGAAGGCGGACCTCCGCCGAGCGGCGTCCATCGCTTCGCGCGACGCCCTTCGGGAGAGTCTCGCCAGCATCTCGTACAGACTTTTCTCGACAAACGTTCGATCTTTCTCGTTCAATTCCGCGAGGAGGTCTCTATTCGTCTCATAGATCAGACGCACCGCGTCGAGGTGTACGGACGCGGGGGATCGGGAGACGCCGCCTGGGTGAAGACGGTATTCGACGAGCGGCTCCGGGCAATAACTCGTAAGGAATCGCTTGGTGAGGCGAATCCGCAACTCCCAGTCCTCGTAAATCGGCAGCCGTTCGTCGAAGAGTCCGGTCGTCTCGAGGAATCCCACAGGGAGGAGTTCGTTCCGAAAGAGGTCGGCACCCTGAAGGTAGTCGCGAGCAAATACCTCGCGAAAGACATACCCGATGGGAGGAGTGAGTCGTCCGGAACACCACACCGCAGTCCTCCCTCCGTCGGGATCGATGAAGTAGTAGTTGGAATGTACGATCCTAGGTTCGCGATGGGCTTGGTACGTACGGAATTCCATCTCGAGCTTGCGAGGGAGGAACCGGTCGTCACCGTCGAGAATTGTGACCAGGTCGCCCTCGACCCGCTTCAGAGCTTCGTTCTTGTTCCGCGAGATGCCCACATTGCCGGGTTGAAACAGGGGACGAACCAAGTCCGGATGGTTGAGGACGTACTCCTTGATACGTTCGATAGACCCGTCGCGGGATCCGTTGTCGGCCACAATGATTTCATGGGGCCTCAGAGTCTGGCCGAGGACGCTCTCGATAGCTTCCCTCAAGTAGCGCTTCTGGTTATACGAGGTCACGATGACCGAAATCCTCTCACGGGTCGTGTGCGTCACCACAATAGGATCGTGGATTCAAGGGCGAGAGTCGCAAGATGCAACCCATCCCAAATGGGAACTAGGTCGGAGGTGCGAAATATCTGAGGCTGCCCTGCATCAAGCCCACTTGCCAACCCAAGCTCCACACCCATCGGTGTCGCGTGCTCGCAGACCGGATTTCCGATAGATGCCTCACCAGCTGGCCCCAGTTCCCTGCATATCTCTTCCAAGAGCTGGATGGCTTCGTATCGCGAAGCCCATACCTCTTGTACAATAACACGTTCGTTTCGGCCCAGATACGGGCCTGATGGAAAGCCGTGCCGAGGCTCTCCCGCGCGCGAATGTGGATGAGGGCGTCCGGAACGAACTGAAGGTCGGTTCCGAGCAGCTGAATTCGGAAGCAGTAGTCCGTATCCTCGTTAGCTCGAAGGGATTCATCAAAGCCACGCACCACCTCGTGGAGCGCACGCTTCACCCCGAGGCCGCTCGCGCCCGAGCGGGCGAGATAAGGTGGGTAGCGCACCCTTTGAAGCTCCTGCCGCTGGGGGTGATGTCGAAAGGTCCTGGCGACTCGAGGCGGGTTAAGTTTCTCGAAGTCGAGGCGACTGGTCACGAAATCGAACTTGGATAGCGCGTCGCCCATCGCCGCCAGCCAGCCGGGTGCCACCTGGTCGTCGGCATCACAGAACAGGAAGGCATCGCCCTTCGCCGCTCGCGCGCCAACGTTGCGGGCATAGCCGGGTCCGCGACGGTCCGACGAATCGACCACGCTGATAGCTGGCAAACTCTCCCTGTATCGGTCGACTACCGCACCGAGGCCCTCGGAGGCGCCGTTGTCGGAAATGATCACCTCCCATCGCTCCGACCATTCCTGTCCCGCGAGCGCCTCGAGCTGTTCCCCAACGGTTTCCACGGCATTGTGGCAGGGGACAATCACGCTTAGCCGAATCGACATTCGTTGACGACCTCTCTCCCTCGTCGATCTCAGTGGACGAGAAGCGGAGTTGCCCCACCAAGAACTCGGCAGAGTTCCGACATGGGCCGACACATCGCGTCTACCATGGAATGCGCTTCAGGGAGTCCACCCACTGAGCAAACCGACCACCGAAGAGTGAGCCAAGAAACACCGCGACGGTCTTGCGGTCCCGCATCGGCAACCTCCAGTCTCGGCTGAGTGCATAGAGGACCTCGGTGCGGAAGCGGGTCGCATCGCCCATGTTCAAGAGTCTGTAGGCCTTTTGCAGGTGACGGTCAACGGCCCTCTGAAAGGCTTTCCGGCGCAAGGGTCGCCAGTCCTCATTATCAGGTACCTTGCGGAAGATTTCTCGGAGGAGTCGAATCTCCTCGTCGGTTGCTGAGCTGGGGTTTTTCAGAAACTTTCGGGCCGTCACGCTCGTCGCATGCTGATGTCGATGGGAGGCCAGCGGCTCGGCAATGTAACCGACATCGTGAGAGAACGCCGCCTGCGTGTACAGCACCCAATCGATGATGAACTCGAATCGTTCGTCGTATCCACCGAGCGTGTCGTAGCAGCGGCGCCTCATCATCACCGTCGGAGGGATCGCAAAGTTGCCGTCGAAGAGTGTGCTCCGAATGCACTCCAATCCGGGGATCACGCGATCTGTGTCCGACTGCCTCCTCGTAAACAGGAG
>JACPQI010000002.1 GCA_016190545.1 Chloroflexota bacterium | reverse complement strand
TGCCCGACCAGTGCGCCTTCATCCCCCGATGTCACAAGGCGCGCAACGAGTGCCGGTTGAACCCGCACCCGCCCCTCAGGGAGCGGGAGCCGGGGCACATGGCGGCGTGCTACAACCCCGTCCTGCACGACTGGGACTAGCGCGCCACCAGCCCCCGTCTTACGCCGACTCCGCCACGAGAATATGCAGCGCCGCACCCTCGGCACGGCGTCCCGTCTGGGTGGCCAGTTCCGTCTCCAGCAGCCGTTCGAGCAACACGATTGCGCGATGCGGCGGCACGGTGCGCGCCTGGTCAAGCGTCTTGCGCAGCGGGAACGCGCTGGTAAGGCCCAGCCTGTGGCCCATGTCGGCGGCGGGCACGCCCCGCGCCTGCAGGTCCTGCGCCAGGAGCACGAGCCGCGCCTGACGGGCCACCATTGTAAGCAGACGGGACGGCTTCTCCCCCTGCTGCAGAAGCTGCTCCAGAATCCGCAGCGCCGGCGCGGAACGCCGCTCCACGACGGCGTCCACTAGATTGAAAACGCTCGCATCCCGCGCGTTGCTCACCAGCGCCTGCACGTCGGCCTCCCGGACCGGGTCCCCCTGCGCGAACGTCAGCAACTTGTCAATCTCATGGGAGAGCTGCCACAGGTCGGGGCCGACAAGCTCGGCGAGCATACGGACGGTCTGAGGCGCGAAATGCCCGCCCTTACGAGCAGCGCACTCCTCAATCCATCCCAGCAACGCCGCGAACTGCAGAGGCCGAAACTCCCGCACCTGCGCCGCTTTCGCCAGCGCCTGGAGGAGCGGGTTCCGCTTCAACGCGCCGTCCACCAGGACCGCCACGGTGGTCGGCGGGACGTGCGGCAGGTACTCGGCAAAGGGCGCCCACTCGGCGGCGTCCCCTGACGCGCCGCCTTTCCGGCCGCGCCGCTTGTCCCCAAAGCGCTCCTCGAAGCGCGCCAGCAGGCCCTCGACGATGACGAGGCGATGCGACGTGAGGAACGGCGGCGTCTCGCAGGCCTGTTGAAGCTGCTGCACGGAAAGGCCCGCGCCGTCCAGCGACGTCGTATTGGTGATCATGGCGTCGGCGGGGCCGAGACCCGCCCGGATGGCGTCCAGCGCCTCGCGCTGGGAATACGCATCGTCGCCGTACAATATGTGAAGCATACCCTATGTATCCCACGCGCCACGACAAAAAGAGAACGGGTCCAGACGTGCGCCATTGTAGCACAGAGCCGTGCAACTCCGGCCGTCTTCAGGTAAGATGAGAGCTATGGAAATAGGACTTATCGGACTCCCCCAATGCGGCAAGACCACCATCTTCAACGCCCTGACTCGCGGCCACGCCTCCGTCCAAGCGTCCGGACAGTCCAACGTCGGCGTGGCCAAGGTCCCCGACCCGCGCCTGAACACGCTGTCCGCCATGTTCAACCCGAAGAAGACGACCCCGGCGGAGGTCAAGTACACGGAGGTTCCGGCGGCGCCGCAGGGCCTGGGCAAGAGCGAGGGCATCACGGGCGCCTTCTATCGCAACCTCGCCAACGTGGACGCCATCATGCACGTCGTCCGCGCCTTCGGCGACCCCACCGTGCCCCACGTGGAAGGCTCGGTGGACATGCACCGGGACATCGGCACGATGGACATGGAGCTGTCCTTCGCCGACATGGCCCTTCTGGAGAAGCGCCTGGAGCGGCTGAAGGCCAGCCTCAAGCCGGCCAAGCCAGGGGAACGGGACGCGATGCTGCGCGAGTTGGCGCTTCTGAACCGCATAAAGGACGCCCTCAGCAAGGACGTGCCGGTGCGGGAGCAGAGCTTCACCGACGACGAGGCCCGCGCCCTCACCGCGTACCAGTTCCTCACGTCCAAGCCCCTGCTGCTGGTCGTGAACATCGGCGAGGAGGATGTGTCCCGCGCCGAGGCGTGGGAAAAGGAGCTGGGGGCGCGCTACAATCGGCCCGGGCGGGCCTGCGTGGTGATGTGCGGCAAGCTGGAGATGGAGCTGGCCCAGATGAATGACGCGGACGCCGCGGAGTTCCGGCAGAGCATGCAGCTTCAGGCGCCGGGCATGGAGCGGGCCATCCGCCTCTCCTACGAGCTGCTGGGGTACATCTCCTTCTTCACCGTGGGCCCGGACGAGGTGCGCGCCTGGACAATTCGGCGAGGCAGCACGGCCCCCAGGGCGGCGGGCAAGATCCACTCGGACCTGGAGCGCGGCTTCATTCGGGCGGAGGTCATCTCAGCGGACACGCTGCTCAAGTGCGGGGGCCTGACGGAGGCCAAGCGTCAGGGACTGCTGCGGCTGGAGGGCAAGACGTATGTGCCCCAGGACGGGGACGTCATGAACATCCTGTTCAGCGTGTGACGCCGAGCTATCACGGAGACCCGGAACACGCTGCTTGATGGAACGCGGGGCCGGGGAGCTTCCCCGGTGGAGCTACACCCTTGACGTGACCGCCAGCGTCACGATGGCGATGATTAACAGAACGATGACGATCAGCCAGAGGGCGACGGCCTGGCTGGATACACTGGCGCCGCCGGCCTTCTGATTAGACATCGCCAGTTTGGAGCGCACATCGGGCGACAGACTGATCGCGTCATTGACGGCGGTCGCGGGCGCGTGGGCCTGCTGCATCGTGTCGCAGTCGGGCATGAGTTCCACACGGGTGTTGTTCTTGAGCAGAAGGTACGGCCGATAGAGCGGCGTGTTGCCGCGGTACACCATCGCCACATCCGCCCGCTGGACGTCCGCGAGGGCGGCCAGCCGCTTCTCGCGACCCCCGGGCCCCTGGCGCAGCGACACCGTCCCTCTGGCTTTGTCAATGATGACCTCTGACTTGCCCCAGAAGATGCGGTAGAGGCCCGGAATAGCGACCAGCACCAGGGCGATGGGCGCGATGGCGAGGTCCATCACCACGTACGACCTGCTGGCCACGATGATGAGAAGTGCGACAAGGGGCGCCAGGATGAGAGGCCAGATTCCTTCGAGTCTTCGGTCGTGAACGAACGCGAGGGGCTTATCCATCACGGCCCTCCTTTTGTCAACTTCCTCTGATTCCTCTGCCCCGGTCCGCTGCCTGGTGCTCCAGCCCTTATTATACGATATGCGAAAAGCCCCACCTCCCGCAAGACATTGAAACGACCAAAGATCCCCATGACGTGGCGGAACCGGTCATCTGAACAGGTCGTGTTCCGGCTCCCAGACCATCTCCTTCGCGCCCGTCTCGACGCGCTCGTACGCGTACCCGCGCACCACGGCGACAGGCACTCCCTCAAGCTTGCCCATGACCAGCTCGGCAGTCGCCGCAAGCTCGTCGGCCACCGCGATGAGCGTGCCC
>JACPQI010000175.1 GCA_016190545.1 Chloroflexota bacterium | reverse complement strand
TTCTCGGTGCCCGTGATGCCCACGGGCAAGATGGGGGCCTGGGTCTTCGTGGCGAGCAGCGCCACGCCTGGCTTGGCTGGGATGAGAGACCCGCGGTCACGGGTCCCCTCAGGAAAAAGGCCTACCACGCCGTCGCGTTGCAATACCCGCATGGCGTGGCGCAGCGCAGCAAGGTCGCCGGGGCCGCCCCGCTCGACGGGCACGGCGCCCCAGCCCCGCGCCAGGAGATGGCCCGCGGGATTGAAGAACACGCCCTCCTTCGCCAGGAAGGTGATGGCGCGGGGGACGCTCAGGCTCAGCAGCGGCGGGTCCAGGTAGCTCATGTGGTTGCTGGCCACAATGAGCGGCCCCCGGGGCGGGACGCCCTCACGACCCTTGATCTGGAGGCGTGAAGCCACCAGCAGGGTGGCGTACAGGCACCGGATGGCGATCCAGGAGAAAGCGGGCATCTAGGTCCTCGTTATGTGGCGGTAGAGCATCTCGACGACTTGGTCGAAAGTCAGGTTGGCTGTGTCCACGATAGTGGCGTCAGCGGCGGGGCGCAAGGGCGAGATGGGGCGGGTGGAATCGATGGTGTCGCGACGCTTCATGTCGGCCAGCACCGCATCATAGGAAGCGGGTTCGCCGTTCATCTGGTTCCAGCGCCGCCGTGCCCGCGCCTTCGCCGACGCGGTGAGGTAGAACTTGTGGGTGGCCTTGGGCAGCACCACGGTTCCTATATCTCGGCCCACCATCACGATGCCACCCCCTTTGGCGATGCCCTGCTGCTGGCGCACGAGGGCCTTGCGCACCGCCGCGACTTTGGATACCTGAGAGACGTCGGCTTCCACCTCTCGCGCATTGAGGGCCTCCGTCACGTCCTCGCCGTTGACGTAGACGCGCTGGGGCGCGTCCGGCGCGGGACGGCGTGTCGTGATGCGGCAGGAAGACGCCAGCGTGCCCAGCTTCGCTTCATCGTTCAGGGGCAGGCCGCTGCGCAGGGCGAGGTGGGTCACGGCGCGGTACATGACGCCGGTGTCGAGGAAGCGGTAGCCCAGGCGGCGGGCGAGGGCCTCGCCGACGGAGCTCTTGCCGACGGCGCTGGGGCCGTCGATGGCGATGGTCACTTTTCTACGGTGGGTAGGCACCTTGAGTTTCTCCTAAGGCAGAAGTGGTCTGCAATCATCGCCTGTGCCTGGCGATAAGATAGAATGCCGCGCCTGCCAGAGTGACCACGCCCAGGGCGGCGCCCATGCCCGCCAGGAACACCCAGAGGAAGCTCAATCGCTCGGACGTATTGACCTGCGCCGACTTCGCTGAGGGCGCGCGAGTGGGCGCAACAGCTTGCGTAGTGGGTTGGGTGGATGCGGCCTGGCCCGGCCACACTGACGGGCCGCTGGGTGTGGCTTGACTACCCGGCCCAGTCAAAAGGGGGCTGACCGGCTTCTCCGGCAACAGGACCGGGGTGCCCTCGCCGCCGGTGTCCCGCTCGTTGAGCGTCCGGGAGGAGTTTGACAGGGACCGGCCCGGCGGTGGCGTGGCAGCAGGCGGAGTAGGCAGAGCGCTTGTTGGCGTTGGTGTTGGAGCGGGCAACGGGGTGGGTGTCGTGGCGGGCTGCGGCGGCAACACGATTGGCGTGACGGTTGGCGTTGCTGTTGCCGTGGGGGTAGGCGTTGGGCTTGGCGTTGGCGTGGGGGTTGCCGACGCTGTCGGCGAAGGCGTAGCAGTGGGCGTGGGCGATGGTGTGGGGGTCTGTGTTGGCGTAGACGTTGATGTAGGTGTGGCTGTGGGAGTCCTCGTGGGCGTCGGCGTGCGCGTGGGTGTGGGTGTGCGAGTCGGCGTTGGGGTACGAGTTGGAGTCGGCAACGGGGTCGCTGCGGGTGTTGGCGAGGGATTGTAATCATAGGGTTCGTCGGGCGCTGCCGCAGTGACGGTGAGGCTCACGGCGTCGAAGTGAACGGTGGCCGGCGCAATGCCCGCCCGAACGAGGACGCCTTGTACCTGAACCCTGACCGTGGTGGCGGGCGCAACGGCGCCCAGCGTGAGAAGGATGAAGCCGGGGCCGTCCGCCGTCACCCTGGCCGACGACTCGGAAGTTTCGGGTATCTCACCGTCAGCCCTGAACCAGCGCAGCCGGAAGAAGACGCTTTCGGCGGCCGGCGTGTCCTTGCGCACGTAACCGGAGAGTCGCACGCTCAGGCCGGGGCTGGCGGGAGCATTCTGGAACAACAGGGCTTCTTGAGCGCCACTGCTGCTGAGCTCGGCGGCGAAGGAGCCGGACTGGACGGGCGCGGACACCCGCTTCAGCGTGGCCTGCGGCGGCACACTGCGCCACACGTCGAGTGTGTCGCCGTTACCCGCTTCAAAGCCGCCGTTGGACAGCAGCTCCTGGCTTTGAGCAGCGGTCGGCTGCGGGAGCGCGGCAACCAAGCCCACAACGAGTACGACGGCGACCGGCATCGCCCTACCCAGCGGCGGTAGCAACACATATCTCCTGAAGGCGCCTGGAATCAGGGGAGAACGTCCCCACCGCCCCGCATTCTAACATGGGGTGGGAACAGCCACGCTCTTACGTGCCCAGCGCCTTCAGGAAGCGGCCTTCGCTGCGGTAGGGCCCCACCACCGCCAGGTTGAACTGGTCGGGCCGCAGCAACTGCTTCGCCACGCGCTGCATGTCGCGTGGGGTGACCGCATCGATGATGTCCACCACTTCGTCGACGGTGCGGATGCGGCCCAGCAGGAGCTCCTGGACACCCATCCACCCTGACACGGCGTGGGAGTCCTCCATTCGCAAGAGGAGGCGGCCCTTGGACATCTCCTTGGCCTTGGTCACCTCCCGCTCCGGGACCCGGTCCTCCAGCTTGTAGATCTGCTCCAGAATGCCGCCCAGGGCCTGATCGATCTTCTTGGGGTCGACGCCGGCGTACACCGAAAGGGCGCCGGCATCCATATAGTGGCTCACGCCGCTGGCGACCTCGTAGCAGAGCCCCTTCTTTTCCCGCAGCTCCAGGAAGAGGCGGCTGCTCATCCCTTCTCCCAGGACGGCGTTGAGGAGGCCTAAGGTGTAGCGGTCCGGGTGCAGCGTGGAGATGCCGCGCAATGCCAGGCACAGGTGGGCCTGCTCCGTCTTCCGCGACTCCACTTTCACGCGGGGCGCTCGCTGCCCATCGACGGCCGGGAACCAGGGCCGAGGCTCGCCGGACAGGCGGTCGCCCAGGCGCTTGGCGACGGCCTCCACCACCTGGTCGTGGGTGATATCGCCCGCCACGCTCACCACCACGTTGTTCGGCACGTACTGGAGGCCCAGGTAGGACACGCTCACCTCCCTGGTGAGACCCATGACCGATTCTTTGGTGCCGCCCACGTCCCGGCCCAGGGGCTGGTCCGGCCACAGCAATTCATCGATCAGGAAGTCCACCTTCTGTTGCGGCGAGTCCTCTGTAGCGCTGAGCTCTTCCACAATGACCTGCTGCTCACGCTTGCAGTCCGCAGGACGGAACTTGGAGTTGCGCAGCATGTCCACCAACAGGTCCAAGGCCATCTGGAAGTGGAGACTTGCCACCTTCAGCCAGTAGACGGTCACCTCCCGCTCCGTGCCGGCGTTCATGACGCCGCCCACGCCCTCGATGGCCTCTGAGATGTCCTTGGCTGTGGGGTGGCGCTCGGCGCCTTTGAATAGCATGTGCTCAATGAAGTGGGAAACGCCGGCCTCCTCGGGGCGCTCGTAGCGGGAGCCGGTGCCCACGAAGACGCTGATAGAAACAGAGCGGGTCTCCGGCATAGGGCTGGAGACCACACGAAGGCCATTGGGAAGCGTCGTTTTGCTAAACATAATACTTACTCCGGGGTCGAGCAGTCGGAAGGAATAGTATACTCCACCGCACGCCACGGGGCTGGTGTGAATAGGACGCTGAACAACGCGGCTAGGTGAAGGCGGCCACGACCCGTGGGATGCCCGCTAGGTCGTTGGTCACAGCTACCCGTGCGGATGGCAGGCGCTGTGCGACCAGTTGGCAGACGGCCTGTGCCTGCCCATGCCCGATCTCCAGGAAGAGCGCGCCGCCCGGCTTGAGCTTCGCCGGGGCCTGCGACAGCAGGGCGCGGAAGGCATCAAGCCCGTCCCGTCCGCCGTCCAGGGCCTCGCGCGGCTCATACCAGGCGATTTCGGGCTGGAGGCGCGCAAGCTCCTCCGTGGGGATATAGGGCAGGTTGGCGGCGACGATGTCCACCGGCCCCGGCAACGGCGCAAGCAGGTCGCAGTGGAGCAGGCGCACCCGCTCGGCCACGCCATGGCGCTTGCAGTTCGCCTCGGCAACGGCGAGGGCGTCGGGCGAGCAATCGGTTGCGTAGACGGTGGCCTGTGGCAGGTTTACCGCCAGGGCCACCGCTATGGCCCCCGACCCCGTTCCGACGTCCGTAATAGTGATGAATTCATCCCGAAACTTGTCTTTGGGGGAGATCAGAGGGGGGGTACCCTCTCTGACGGGGGACTGGGGGACACCCCCAGCTTCTTTCTTCATCCCCCTCTCCGCAGGAGAGGGGGACCGAGAGGGTGAGGGACTTCGAGACAGCTTCACAAAACGGGCCTGCACATGCTGAAGAATCTTCTCCACCATCACTTCGGTTTCGGGCCTGGGGACGAGGACGCGCCGGTCCACGGCTAGGTCCAGGCCGAAGAAGGGCGCGCTGCCGGTGATGTAGGCCAGAGGCTCGCGGCGGTGGCGGCGCATGAGGAGGGCGCCGAAGGCCCTTCGTTGCTCTTGCGTGGGCTCGTCAGCCAGGCGCGTGAGCAGGCCGGCGCGGTCCACACCGAAGACGTGACAAAAAAGGAGTTGCGCTTCCAGGCGCGCGTCGGCGATGCCCGCTCTGGCCAGCTCCTCCGCCCCCCGCTCCACCCATTCGCCGATGGTCACACGGCGCTCTCCGCCAGGGCGGCGATGCGCTTGGCCTGCTCGTCGTCGCGGAGGGCGTCGATGAGCTTGTCGAGGTCGCCTTCCAGGACGCCGGGCAGGTTGTGGACGCTGAGGTTGACGCGATGGTCCGTCACCCGGTCCTGGGGGAAGTTGTAGGTGCGGATTTTCTCAGAGCGCTCCGCCGTGCCGACCTGGGCCTTGCGGGTGGCGGCGATCTCCTGCTCTTGTTTGCGCCGCTCGATTTCGTAGAGCCGGGCCCGTAGCACGGACATGGCCTTCATCTTGTTCTTGAGCTGGGAGCGCTCGTCTTGGCACACGGCCGTAATACCGGTGGGCACATGGATAATGCGCACGGCGGTGGCCACCTTCTGCACGTTCTGGCCACCATGGCCGCCGGCATGGAAGATATCAATACGGAGGTCGTTGGGGTTGACGTCCACGTCCACCTCTTCCGCCTCCGGCAGCACAGCCACCGTTGCGGTGGAGGTGTGGATGCGGCCGCTGGCCTCCGTGACCGGCACCCGCTGGACGCGGTGGACGCCGCTCTCATGCTTGAGGCGGCTGTAAGCGCCGCGCCCCTTCACTTCAAAGATGCCCTCTTTTACGCCCTTGACGCCGGTCTCGTTCCAGTCGATGACCTCGACCTTCCAGCCCTGCTTCTGGGCATAGCGAGAGTACATGCGGAAGAGGTCGGCGGCAAAAAGGCCGGCCTCCTCGCCGCCGGTACCCGCGCGGATCTCCATGATCACGTCGCGTTCATCGTTAGGGTTCTTGGGCAACAGTGCGACGGTCAGCGCTTGCTCTAATTCTTCTTTCTGCCGCTGCAAGGCGGCGACCTCTTGCTTGGCCAACTCGACAAGCTCCGCCTCGCCGCTCTCCTGGACCAAGGCCTGGGCGTCAGCCAGTCCTCTGGCCACCTGCTGGTAGCGCCGGTGGAGGGATACGGCGTCCTCCAGGGAGGCCCGCTCCTTGCCGAGGGCTTGCAGTCGCGCTGAATCGGTAGCGACCTCCGGCTGGGCCATAAGCTCAGCCAGCTCGTCGTACCGCTTCTCCAGCAGCTTCACTTTGTCGAGAAGTTTTTGTAGCGACATGGTCTTACGTGGCCTTCACGCCGATGAGGCGGTCCACCCTTCAACAAGATTGGGGGAATGGAGGGAGACATAAAGCATCCCATTCGCGTTGGAGGGGCCAGCAGGCATTATAGCCCCGAATAGGGGGCAGATTCAAATGTCAGGGGAGGCCTAGCGTTCCACCGCCTTGCGCCCGATGAAGCGCATGACCACGTTCTTCCGCGCTACCCGCCTGCCACGCAGGTCACGGGTGAAGGCCATCTCCCGCCTGGGGAAGCAGAGCTTGTGGACGAAGCGGGACTTGACCGGCGACCAGTAGACCCAGTCGCAGTTGGGACACTGGAAGCCGAAGAGGTAGCGCTTGCGGGCGTAGCCGCGCTCGGCCAGGAAGTGGGACGGAATGCGCTTGGCGTGGACGGCGGGGATGCCCAGTTCCCGCAGCTTGGCCCGGAACTCAGGGCCGTGGTCGGCGGGGACGCCCCGGTGCCAGAGCCAGACGTGGACCATCTCGTGGGCCAGGGTCTCGGCCACGTCGTCCGGATAGCATTCGTGGTAGATGCGGGAGAGGCGGATGCGGCCAGCGCCCAGGTAGGCCCGCCCCGCCGTGCTGACCAGGCGGTTCGACCATTCGACGTGGTAGCGGGGCAGCTTGCCGCCGAAGTAGCGGCGGTTCAGCTCATTGTAGAGAGGGTGGAGGTCCTCTGGAAGTCGCAAATGCGCCTCTTTCTAGACCCGCAAGCTAATTGACAAAAGGGGCTAATTTAGATAAGTTGTGACTTGTAGAACAAAGATGATCAAATCCTACACCATAGGTTACGAGAAATTCACGCTCGACGAGTTTCTCGTCTTGCTGAAGGCACACGAGATCAGGCAACTCATTGATGTCCGATACAACCCCTTCAGTCACAAGCCCGGTTTCAGCAGGTCACATTTAACTGCCAAACTTCAGGAAAGCGGAATCGATTATATTCATTGTGGGGAATTAGGTTCCCTGCCCACAACGCGTAAAAATCTCCAGGATAGTGGTGATTACAAGACGTTTTTCAAGAGCTACCGAGAACACCTACGGGGCAAAACAGCGGTACTCACGCGCGCCGTAGAGCTTTTGCAAGAAAATTCCTCTGCGATTATGTGCTTTGAGGATAGATTCACTCAGTGCCACAGAAGCGCGTTATGTACAGCGCTCATAATGAAAGCAAATGGAAACGAGCTTGGCTTTGAGCATTTGTCCTATCTTAGTTATCAGTTATTGCCAAAGCACCCTGCAAAGTCTGTTTTGGTGCAGGCGGGTAGAACAGCCCAATAATGATCCAGTTGCTCGGGTGCCGGAACATCGTGCCGACGTAGAAATACGTATCGTTCTTGGAAATCATCTCGTTCTCGTACCTCTGACGTAACTTCTGCTCCCACCCTACTCCATAAGTTTTTGACCATTTTCTCCAAGACTCGTGGATTTCCCAATCAACAACCATCATCTTGTGTGCCCGTTCACACTTCTTGTCGTCACATAGGAATTCGTACGAAAACTTGTGGGGTATCTTCTGTAAAGGAGAGGGCTGTTTCGCGACGAACGTGGGGAGGGGGAGTTGAGCTAATTTGGCTCGCTGTTCTTCCCTCCATTCATCATCATCAGACGATTCTATCACCAGTCGTAAGATACTTTTGGGTTTGATAACCCCTAAAGATTGCCCAGTCTTGACCTGCCGCTCCCGTAGTTCTTCGATAGATTGGGCAACCAGTGGGAGAATGAGCTTTCTTCTCTCCTCCCAGCCTTTTGCTTTCCCAACGACTTTCATGGAGTCGGGGTCGGGCATGTAACTCTCTGGTCTCGGGTCATGTGATTTGGCGGCGTTAACCTCGATCCAATCGTATTTGTGAAACTTCTGACTGTCAGCCAGTGAACGCGAGTTCAAGGGAAAGAGGCGAATCCACTTCTGGTCAACTGTTATTCCAGCCGTACAGGAGCTCTCTATTACTGAGCGAGAGGGTTCGGGATAGGCACGAACAGTAACGAGAACCCGCAGAAG
>JACPQI010000181.1 GCA_016190545.1 Chloroflexota bacterium | reverse complement strand
TGCTGGCCAGAATGCCCTTGTAGAGCTGGCTGCTCGACGTGTGGGAGGCGGCGTGGTCGATGGAGGTGTGGTTATCGACGTGCTGCTGGTCGGTCGCCAGGTACAGCCCATCCAGGGTGCATTCGCCGCCCGGCGCCTGGAGGCGTGCCGTCAGCGTGCTGCGCGCCAGCTTGCCGCCCAGATCCAGGGCGAAGGAGGAGAGCTTGGCATCGCCGCCGAGGTCGGCGCGGGTGGTGTTGATGAAATAGGAGGTGCGGCTTTCGAATTGCAGTTTGTAGTGCTGAACGATGGCCCCATCGCTCGCCACGATTTCGGTGACGGCGTTGGTGAAGGAGGGTCCCTGGCCCAGAGAGACGTAGCTTTCGACAATCGTGGCCGCCGCGCCTCTGCCGAGGACCGCCAGGACGCGAGGATAGGATGCGACGCGCTTTTCGCCGCCGGTGGTGATGAACAGAAGTTGGACCGGAGTCTCAGCGATTTTGCCGTCCGGCACGTAGACGAAGGCCCCGTCCCGAAGAAAGGCGGTGTTGAGGGCAGTGAAGCTGTCGCTCTCGTGGGGGGCATACCGGGCCAGGCGCCGCTCCAGCACGGGGGCGAAGCCGTTGGACAGGGCGGAGGCCAGGCTCTCCACACGCACGCCTCTGGGCAGGTCAGAGACGGAAGAGAGGGCGGGGGCGTACGCGCCGTTGACGAAGACCAGGTGGCTCCAAGCGGCGCCGAAGGTGAAGGGGCCTGTGGGTATGGCTGCGGCGGGGCCGAAGGCTGGCTCAAAAGCGCCCTCGGCGATAGGAGCGACGTTGGTGTACTTCCAGTCCTCCAGCTTGGTGGTGGGGAAGCCCAGGGCGGCAAATCGGGCTGCGGCTTCCAGGCGGAGCCGGTGCAGCCAGGCCGGACTCTGCGCCGCCACGCCGCTGTGGAAGGTCTCCAGCGAAGCGAGGTATGTGCTGGGTGGAGTCTGGAGTTGGACCACAGGCGCTCCTTGCTTAGGCGCCGACGCCTTTGGCACTTTCCACCTGCTCGCGAATCCTATCGTAGCCGTGGGCCTCCAGCTCGACCGCCAGCTCCTTGCCGCCTGAGCGGACGATGCGCCCGCCCAGCAGGACGTGGACGCGGTCAGGCGTGATGTAATTGAGGATGCGCTGGTAGTGGGTGATGAGCAGGATGGCTTTGTCCGGGCCTTTGAGCCTATTGATGCCGTCGGAGACGATGCGCAGAGCATCGATGTCCAGGCCGGAGTCGGTCTCGTCCAGGATGGCGAGCTTGGGGTCCATAATCGCCATCTGGAGTATCTCATTGCGCTTCTTCTCACCGCCGGAAAAGCCGTCGTTGACGGCGCGGCTGGTATAGCTCTCGTCCATCTCGACGATACTCAGCTTATCTCGTAGCAGGTCGTGGAACTCCATGGCGTCCACTTCTTCCAGGCCCCGGTGCTGGCGGACGGCGTTATAGGCGGCCTTGAGGAACTGGGCGTTGGTGACGCCTGGGATTTCCAGAGGGTACTGGAAAGCAAGGAAGACACCCTCCCGCGCCCGCTCTTCAGGGGCCAGCTTGAGAAGGTCGCGGCCTTGATAGAGGATGTGGCCCTTGGTCACGGTGTAGGCGGGATGGCCCGCCAGGACCTTGGCCAGGGTGCTTTTGCCGGAGCCGTTGGGCCCCATGACGGCGTGGACCTCGCCGGCCTGGAGCGAGAGGGAGAGACCCTTCAGGATCTCCACCTCGCCGATAGACACGTGCAAGTCACGAATCTCAAGCAACATTCAGTCAGTCCTTCCGGGCCCAGGCCCCGCTACCCGGTAGCGCCTTCCAAACTCACGCCCAGCAGCTTGCTGGCTTCAACGGCGAATTCCAACGGCAGCTTCTTCACCACGTCTTTGCAGAAGCCGCTCACGATGAGGGAGACGGCGTTTTCTCCGGACATGCCCCTCTGCTGGCAGTAGAATATCTGCTCTTCATTGATTTTGGAGGTGGAAGCCTCGTGCGCCACGTTGGCGCTCTTGTTGCGCACCTCGATGTACGGGAAGGTGTGCGCCCCACACCGGCTTCCTATGAGCAGGGAATCGCACTGGGTGTAGTTACGGGCGTTCTCCGCCTTGGGCATGACCCGCACCAGGCCTCGGTAGGTGTTGTTCCCGTAACCGGCAGAGATAGCCTTGGAGATGATAGTACTCTTGGTGTTCTTGCCGATGTGGAGCATCTTGGTGCCGGTGTCCGCCTGCTGGCGGTGGTTGGTGAGGGCGATGGAGTAGAACTCGCCAATGGAGTTATCGCCCTGGAGGATGACGCCGGGGTACTTCCAGGTGATGGCAGAGCCGGTCTCCACCTGAGTCCAGGAGATCTTGGAGTTGACGCCCCGGCAGGCGCCGCGCTTGGTGACGAAGTTGAAGATGCCGCCCTTCCCCTCCTTATCGCCCGGGTACCAGTTCTGAATAGTGGAGTACTTGATCTCGGCGTTGTCCAGGGCGACCAGCTCCACCACGGCGGCGTGAAGCTGGTTCTCGTCACGCATGGGGGCCGTGCAGCCTTCCAGGTAGCTCACGTAGCTGCCTTCCTCGGCGATGATGAGGGTGCGCTCGAACTGGCCGGTGTTCTTGGCGTTGATACGGAAGTAGGTGGAAAGCTCGTACGGGCAGCGCACACCCCTGGGGATGTAGCAGAAGGAGCCGTCGCTGAACACGGCTGAGTTCAGGGTGGCGAAGAAGTTGTCTGTGTAGGGGACGACGGAGCCGAGGTACTTTCTGACCAGATCCGGGTGGTTGTGCACCGCCTCCGAGAAGGAGCAGAAGGTGATGCCCATCTCGTTGAGCTTCTCTTTGAAGGTGGTGGCGACGGAGACGCTGTCGAACACGGCGTCCACAGCCACCCCAGCGAGGCGCTTCTGCTCTTCCAGAGGAATGCCCAGCTTGCTGAAGGTCTCCAGGAGTTCCTTATCGACCTCCTCAAGGCTGCCCGGCTTCTTCATGGACTTGGGAGCGGCGTAGTAGACGATGCTCTGGTAATCGATGGGCGGGTAGGTGACGTTCTGCCAGGTCGGCTCCTTCATGGTGAGCCAGTGGCGGAAGGCTTTGAGGCGCCAGTCCAGGAGCCAGGCGGGTTCGCTTTTCTTGGCGGAAATAAAGCGTATGGTGCTTTCGTTCAGGCCAGGGGGCGCCGTGTCCTCTTCAATGGGGGTCTCGAATCCCCACTTGTATTCCTGGCTGGCAAGTTGCTCGATCGTGGTCTTGGTGGCTTTCATACCGTTTCTGCCCTGGTCCTTCCGTAGCTCGCTACTATCTTACCACCGGCGTAGCGCTTTGTCGAGATTGTGGACTTAGTCACTCAACAATCGTGGCGAGTCATATGGGCATGGCTAAGGAGTGTGTGAGAGGTCGGGTGTAACTCTCATGTCATGCTGAGGAGTCCCGACGCAATCGGGACGACGAAGCATCTGGGGAAGGGTTACTCCCCGCCACACCATATGCTTCGCGGAGTTTATCCTGAGTTCACCGAAGGGCTCAGCATGACATTTCACGCAATTTCTAAGAGGTTGATCCCCCACGGCTTAATGGAAGAGGACTCCGCCGTTCACGTTGAGCGATTGGCCGGTGATGTAAGAGGAGGCGGGAAGGGCAAGGAAGAGGACGGCGTTGGCGACATCCTCCGGCGTGCCGGCCCGGCCTACTGGAATGCGGGCGCCCCACTCCGCGAAGAGCTGGGTCTTGGCTGTCTCCTGGGAGACGCCCCGCCGCTGAGCCATGGAGGCTGATGTAAAGTCCAGGCGCTCCGTATCGGTGAAGCCGGGACAGACGGCGTTGACGGTAATGCCTGAGGCCGCCAGCTCCTGGGCCAGGGACTGGGTGAGGCCGACGACGGCGAACTTGGAGGCGCTGTAGGCGGAGCTGTTGAGGAGGCCGGTCTTGCCCGCATTGGAGCTGATGTTGACGATGCGCCCACCTCCACCGTGTTCGACCATGTGCCGGCCAACCAGTTTGCAGAGAAGGAAGACGGCTCGGGTGTTGATGGCGAACACTCGGTCCCACTCGGCGCTGCTCATGTCGATGAGAGGACAACGGTCCTTGCCAGGGGTGGAGCCGGCGTTGTTCACCAGGATGTCGATGCGGCCAAAGTGTTGAAGGGTGGACGAGACCAGCTTTTCGAGGCTTTCGTCAGAGGTCAGGTCGGCGGGGATGGCGATGCTCTTGCGGCCCACTAGCCCAACCTCTTGCGCAGTCGACTGGATGCCGCGCCAGCTCCCCTTGAGCATGGTCTGCATGTTGTGAGGAACGGCCAAGTCGCTCACGGCCACGTCCGCTCCGGCTTCCGCCAATACGCCAGCGATGCGGCGGCCCATCCCTCGCTCACCACCGGCGCCGGTCACCAGGGCCACTTTGCCCTCGAGAGGTCCCGCCATGCTTCGCCTCCTGCTGCGGACTCTCTACAGTGTAGCGTAGCGCCGCTACTTGCTCTTCCTGGCGGCGGCCTGGAGGCCGGCTACGGAGAGGAGGTTACCACCCATGAGCTTGCGGGTGACATCCGAGGAGATGCCAGCCGATTTGAGCCCGGCGAGAATCTCCTGCGGCGTAGTGGTGTCCTGGTTGGGGTACCTGGTGCTGAAGACCGCCACATCGGCGAAGCTGTCCGGCATGCGAAAGAGGGGGGTATCGTCCGCGTCAAAGGTGATGAGGCACTTGCGCTCATAGAAAAGGTGGTCGGGGTCTTCACGCACCGGGTAATCGCGCGGGAAGAAGGGGAGGGCCAGGTAGCCTTCCGACTTCTCCAGCACGATGTAGAGCCAGGACGCGCCCGAATGGAAGAAGCCGAGTTTGAGCTTAGGGAAGCGCTCCAGGTGGCCGTAGTAGAAGAAGCTGGTCATGAGAACGGCGTTGTCCATGAGTGGGGCGACGATAGGGGCCAGGGGATGGGCAAGGCCCGCATACTTGGCCACCTTTCCCATGAAGTGGCCGTGGGAGGTGAAGTCCGGGTCGTGCTCGCCGGGCGAGGGGTGGAAGCAGGCCATCAGGCC
>JACPQI010000174.1 GCA_016190545.1 Chloroflexota bacterium | reverse complement strand
GGGTACCGCCATATGGCGGATGCTGTATTTTCACGGCACAAAGGAGCAGAAGGAGCGATACCTGCGGCCCATCGTAGGTGGCAAGACCATTGGTGGGTTTGCCTTCACGGAGCCGGACACCGGCACCGGGGTGGATATCAAGACGACGGCTGAGAAGCGCGGCGGCTCCTACGTTCTGAACGGGACCAAACACCTCATCAGCAATTCGGACATAGCCAGCTACTACCATGTGGTCGCCTATACGGACCGCAGCAAGGGCGCCCAGGGCATCAGTTGTTTTCTGGTCGATTCAGGCACGCCTGGCCTCACGATTCGCCGTATGGACCCCATGATGTCGTACCGCGGCGTGGACCACGGCATCCTCGAGTTCAAGAACTGCAAGGTGTCCAGCAGTCAACTCCTGGGCAAAGAAGGGCGCGGCATGCAAATCGCCATCGATACCTTCCTGAGCCCCAGCCGATGGTCCATCGGCGTGAGTTGCCTTGGCCTGGCCCAGCGTTTGCTCGACCTCTCCGTCGACTTCTCAAAGAAACGAGTCACCTTCGGCAAGCCCATCGCGCAGCGGCAGGCGGTGCAGCAGATGCTGGCGGATATGGCCACCCAGGTCTTCGCCTTGCGTTGCATGATCGACGAAACATCGCGCCGCATGGATGCGGGCAAGGACTGCATTCAGGAAAACTCCATGTGCAAGAGCTATGGCATTCAGGCCGTACGGCAGGTATCCGATATTGCGCTGGAAATTCACGGCGGCATCGGGTTGACCAAGCGGTTCCCGGTGGAGCGGCTTTACCGCGAGGGCCGCGCCATGTGGTTCGAGGAAGGCACGCCCACCATCCAGCGCATGGTCATCGCGCGGAACCTGCTCGGCTCCCGGTAGGTGGGCCAGCCGCCACGGCCTTCACGCCTGACGGTGCGCGGATAACGGGCTGCGTTTACGGTCGGACGAGCACCCCGCCATCCACCGGAATGAACTGGCCGGTGACGAACTGAGAGGCGTCGCTGGCCAGATAGAGAGCGAGGCCGCACAGGTCTTGGGCCTGGCCGGGGCGTCGCGCTGGGATGTATTTGGCGAACTTCTGCGCGTCGGCTCCCAGGCCTGAGTCCTGCGACCATCCAACCACGATGCCGTTGACCCGCACGCCGCTGCGCGCCCACTCAAGAGCGAGGGCTGTCATCATCTGGCGCAACGCCCCAGCGCTCGCAGCGGCGGCGGCGCTGTTGGGCATGCCGCGCTCCGACAGCGCCGGGAGCAAGGTGATGATTCGTCCTTTGCCCTGCTCCGCCATGCGAGCGCCTATGATGCGACAGGCGAGAAAGACCAGGGTGGGACCCAACTCCATCACGACCCGCCATTCATCGCGGGTTGTGTCCTTGGCGGGCTTGAAAAACTCGGTGACACCGTTGTTCACGAGGATATCCACCGAGGGCAACGTCTGGCTGGCTTCCTCAAGCGCCGTTTCCACGTCGATTGGCGTTTGCACCTTGAGGGGGAAAACACGAACGGTTCGTCCCAGGGCCTTTGCCGTGTCCACCAAGGGAGTCGGGCTTTCGCCATAGCTGAGGACAGCGACGTCGGCGCCTGCTTCGATACAGGTCTGGCCGATGGCGAGGAGCGCCTTGCTGGCTCGCCCCACAAGCAGTGCTCTTTTGCCCCGCACATCGAAGCTGTTCATGAGGGACCAGGCCTCGGGTCTAAGCGGGCACTCAGCTCCGGCGGCAACGGGTGGACCGGCTCGTAGCCGATGGGTGCGTAGCGGCCTATCGTCGCGCCGCCATCGACGAAGATGATGGCGCCGTTGATGTACGAGCCTGCTTCAGAGGCCAACAGCACCGCAAGGGAGCCGATGCCCTCCGCCTCGCCCAAATGCCCAACGGGGATAAATTTGCCGGAGGCGAGCGTCTCCAGCCAGTCGTCTTTTCCCTTCTCCTTCGGCTGGTCCATCCACTGCCCGGCAGCGTGCATGCCCGGAGCGATACAGTTGGCTGTCACGCCCTTGCCGCCGAGGACGACGGCGAAGATGCGGGTCAGCTCGATGATCCCCGCTTTGGCGACGTTGTACATCACCGTGTCCGGCAGGCCCATGATGGCGCTGGCTGAGCCGATGTTGATGATGCGGCCATAGCCTGCCTTCACCATCTCCTGCGCCGCCAGGCGCGAGAAATAAAAGACGCCATCCATCTCGGCGCTGATGGCCTCCCGCCATTGGGCCGGGGTGATCTCCAGCAAAGGGATATTGTGGTACTGCCGATGGGCACCGGCGTTGTTGACGAGAATGTGGAGTCCGCCGAAACTGCTAACGACGCTCCGCGTGGCTGCTTCAACCTGTTCCGGCACTGATACGTCGGCCTGCATGACTAGCGCCGTACCACCCGCCTTGTGGATGATGTGCGCCGTCTCCTCTAGCGGCTCGCGGCGCCGACCGACCACCGCGACGGACGCCCCTGCTTCAGCCAGCGACACGGCCATCGCGCGGCCCAGGCCTGTGCCCGCGCCGGTGACGATGGCCGCCTTGCCATCGATGCGAAGCCGCTCCGCTGTCGTGCTCACCTGTCTCCCGCTACTGCATGGTGTAGCCGCCGCTAACGCTGATGGCCTGGCCCGTGATGAAACTGGCGCGCTCCGAGCAGAGGAAGGTCACCATGTTGGCCGGGTCCTGAGCAGTGCCGAGACGACGGAGGGGGTAGTTTTTGGCGGCGCGCTCCCGGACTTCCGGCGTAAATACATCCAGGTTTTGTCGCCACGCGCTCATCTCGCCGATCTCTTCTTTGCTTGCAGGAGCGGTAAGGCCCGGACATACGCTATTGAACGTGATATTGAACCGTCCGTACTCCCTGCTCAAGGACTTGGAAAAGGCGATAACGCCCGCTTTGGCAGCGCCATAGACCGATTCCTTGAACTCGCCCATCTTGCCAGCGTCGCTAGCGATGCTGACCACCCGCCCGAACTGCTTTTCGATCATGTGGGGCAAGACAGCGCGGCAGGTGTTGATGACGCCCCACAAGTTGAGGTTCACGTCTTTGCGCAGGGCGTCCAGCGAGCGCTCCAAAAATAGTTGCTCGTCGGTGCCGCCCGCCACGTTCACCAAAATGTGCACCTGCCCGAAGTCCTGTATTGCTTGCCTGGTGGAGGCTTCCACACTTGCCAGGTCGGTTACGTTGGTCTGATAGACCTTCACCTTTGCTGACCCGGTCGATCTGGCCTGCTCCGCCGTCTTCTCTCCTTGCTTGGCGTCCAGGTCGAAGATCGCCACGTTGACGCCCTCGCCGGCCAGGGTTAGCGTAATGGCCCTGCCGATGTTGGAAGCGCCACCCGTAACGATTGCTGTTTTCCCTTTGAGTCCAAGGTCCATACGCCCTCCTTCCAATCGCGCTGCTGCCTGAGTCTACGAGCGCACGAACAGGGTGTCAAGGTGTCCCTTCCTGGGCGCGCTCTGTCTACTCCTGATTTCTGCATTAGTCTGTAAACCTGTATTCCTCGCCCTTCGACAGGTTTAGAACTTGCCCTGAGTCCACCGAAGGGTTTGTCGAACCACGAGCGCTCTTTCGCCAGTTATTAACACTTTGCTTGTGTCAGTAGTAGCAGCGTGCTCTAAGCGCTCACTCAAGGTCTCTCACCAAACGCCGCCACAGCTCCAGGTTTTTCGGGTGCAGCGTGAGCGGGAAGGGGATGACCTGCTGCACAAGCCCGCCGAAACGCCGCTTGATGCGCTCGCCCACTTCATCGTACTCGCCGATGATCGCCATCTCTTCCAGCACCTCGTCCGGCAGAGAGTGGGTGAGCGCCGCCGTATCGCCCTCCACTGACGTGCGGTAAAGGCGGTCGGCGACGTCCTGCCAGCCATGCAACGCCAGGACACCCGCATAAGTGCGAGGGGAGGAGTAAAATGCCACCCACCGGCGCAGCGCTTCCTTCTCTTCTTTCAGATCGGCCTTGTTCTTGCCCGCGGCAAAGAAGACATTGGCGATAACCGTCACCGAGGATGGACTGCGGCCGGCTTTGGCCACGCCATCTGCGATGTGCGGCAGCACCAGCTCGCGCAGGTAGCGTACCGTGTTCACCGGATTGAGGAGGATGCCGTCGGCGACCTCGCCCACGACGCGGCACATGTGGGGCTTTGTCGCCGCGAGATAGATTGGCGGCGGAGTGTACGGCATGGGGCCTGGACTGAAGGCCTGTGGCATGAAGGAGAGCTGGTAGTGTTTCCCCTGAACAGCCAACGTGCCGCCCTTCTGCCAGACGTCCCAGATAGCGCGTAGCGCCTGCACCATCTCGCGCATCTTGGGCGCCGGCGCCGTCCACGGTACGCCAAAACGGCGCTCCATATGCCCTTTCACCTGGCTGCCAAGGCCGAGAATGAAGCGGCCCTTCGACAGAAGCTGGAGGTCCCACGCCGCATGTGCGATAGCTGTCGGGCTTCTGGCAAACGCTACGATAATGTTGGTGCCGAGTTGTACTCTGCCTGTGCGACCAAGCATGGCAGCCACGGGCACAAAGCCATCGTGGCCGGCCTCGCCGGTCCAGACCGTGTGCAGCCCAAGCTGGTCGGCCCGGGCCGCCAGGTCAGGCGCCTGTTCCAGCGGTTCACGCGCCAGCTGTATGCCTACTTGCATGGGCCTTGCACCTCCCATGGACTTTCCCTCATCGTACTCGCTCTCCCGCTGGAGCGCCAGACGACAGGATACGGCGACGAGAAAGGGTGAGCCACATTAAAGGCGGCCACATGCGCGCCATATTGAAAAAGGTCCCGCCCAATGGTATAGTAAAACCCGTGGTGATAGTTGACGTCACCCATGGTATGGACTTGCCTGGTACGGTAGACCTCCTGGGCCTCGGACTCAAGACATCACCAGAGTCTTAAAGAAAGGAGGCTCAAAGAGGTGTATCAGGACAAGACCTTGACCTGTCAGGACTGTGGCGCGCCGTTCGTCTTCAGCGCAGACGATCAGTCGTACCATGCCCAGAAGGGGTACACCAACGAACCCAAGCGGTGTCCGACCTGTCGCCAGGTACGGCGTCAGCAAAAGACATCGGACAATGGCGGGTTTGGCGGTGGATCCTTTGACAGGCCACGCAGGGAGATGTACCCGGCGGTCTGCGCCCAGTGCGGCAAGGACACGCAGGTACCGTTCCGCCCATCAGGCGTACGTCCGGTCTACTGCAGCGACTGCTTCGGCAAGCAGAGCGCGTACAGCAAGCAGTAAGACCAGCCAACCTCGCGGTTGGTCCACGGATTAGGGTGAGGTGATACGGATGCCCTATGTTGCGCTACGCGAAGGCGAAAGCGGCGAGAGCCTGCTCAACCGGTTTCGCGCCTCAGTGGCCCGCTCCGGGCTGCTCAAGGAAGTGAAGGAGCGACGCTTCTTCGTTTCCAAGAGCGAAAAGGGGCGAATCGCGGCCCGCCGCTCCGCACGACGCTGGCGCCGCAAGAGCAGCTCGTAGCATACCTTTCACACAGCCATCGGTCCAAAAGCGGGAGGGGGTTGACCCCCTCCCGCTTTCTTGCGCGTCTCTTACGGCCTACGGTTCTGCGCAGCATTTCTCAGTTCTTGCACTTTGTCGTAAAGCGCTCGGGCATTTTCAACGGCGAGAAAGGCAGGGCCAACAGTCATACCTAATGTAGGCCAGCCAGGTATATAGCTTCTCGCCGTGCTGTTCCCCAGATCGATGTTCCCCACGCCGCTGGCACGCAGATAGAGGACCCGCGCCCCTTTGATCTGCTCAAGAGGTACACGGGCGATCTGCCGTTTTGTCACCCCTCGGGAGACCAGCACACGTCTTGTCGTCAGCAGGTAGAAGGTATTCTTCCATTCCCACAACGCAAAGAGATAGCGCCCAAACCCCAAATACAGGCCAATAAGCGTGTATACAACCAAGAACACCATCGTGCTAGCTTCCTGGTCCCCTACCTTGACCGCCAGGAACACGAGCAGGGCGATACCGTTAAGCACCCAGAGCAGGAAGAACGGCAAAAAATAGCTGACCCAGCTTGGCGTGGCGAAAAGGAAGGCCCGTTTCCGGGGCTTGCCGGACCAGACAACCTGCTCGTCCGGCTGTACTTCTGCCAGAATCGGGTTGGCTGCGGTAGCATCTGTCTGCGACATCGCCTTCTTCCCGCGCGGGCTGCGTTAGTCCCCATCATAGAAGGATTGGCGGTAATATACCAGCCCGCACACCTCCGTTTACACAGCATCTGCCCAGTGGCGTACCCAGCAAAACTATACGTGCCACATCACGGAACCGTTGTCACGCGCCGCCAACAAGCTCTCGCGCCTTCTGATATAAGGCTAGATACTGTCGGGCAGATGCATTCCACGAGAAATCGAGAGCCATTACCCGCGCCATGAGCCGTCGCCAGGACGCTCCTTGCTGATAAGCGGCTATGGCGCGTCGCATCGCGTGAGCAAGGGCCTGGGCGTGGCACTCCAGGAACACGAAGCCGGTCCCCCGCGCCAGGTCGGGCGAGACGTCGTACACAGTATCGGCAAGCCCGCCCGTGCGGCGGACGAGGGGGATGGCGCCATAGCGGTACGCAATCATCTGTCCCAGCCCGCACGGCTCGAAGCGTGACGGCATCAAGAACACATCAGCGCCGCCATAAATGAGACGGGCCAACGGCTCGTCAAAGCTGATGGTGGCGCTGGCCTGGCCTGGGAACCGCTGGGCCAGCGCGCGGAACTGCTCCTCATAGTGAGACATCCCATTGCCCAGGAGCACAAACTGGCAGCGCTCCGTAGGAAGAATAGTGTGCAACGCCTCTAGCAAGATGTCCATGCCCTTCTGGTCAACCAGCCGCGTCACGATGCCCAGGACGGGTATCGTGGGGTCACCCGTGATCCCTGCCCGTTGTTGCAGCGCCGCTTTGTTGTTCGAGCGCTTGTCTAGGCTCTTGGCGGTGAACCGGCTAGCCAGTCGGCTGTCCGTAGCTGGGTTGAACTCGCGGGTATCGATCCCGTTCAGAATGCCGGTGAGCCGGTCCTGGCGCTGCCGGAGCAAAGGGTCGAGGCCATAGCCATACTCAGGGGTAAGAATTTCGTTGGCGTACGTATGACTCACCGTGTTGATATAGTCAGCGCTCAGCACAGCCAATGCGGCCATATTCGGATAGATGCCCTGCCGCGTCAGCGCTTCAAGGTATGCCGTATGGTTTTCCGGCTCCTCCGAGCGTAACCAGTCCGGGGCAAAGTGGCCCTGGTGTTGCACGTTGTGGATGGTATAGATGACGGCGGTCTTGTCCCACCACGGTGGGCGGTGCTTTTCGCTCTTCAGCGACGCGGAGGCGTAAGCACTATGCCAGTCGTTCAGGTGAAGGATATCCGGCCTCCAGTTGAGCCGGGCGGGCAAGGCCATGACCGCGCGGGAGAACAGCAGGAAGCGGTCTAAGTCGTCTGACTGCCCGTACACAGTGGGACGCGGGAAATAGCCCGGCACTTCGACGAGGACGACATCGCCCTTCGTCGGCGCCGGAGCTCGATGATACAGTGCTGGAATATCCCTGCCTTCCATCCGCAGGGTTGTAGCGGCAAAGGGCTGGCCTGGCGTGAAGTTGGTGGTGGCCCCGTGCAGCGGCGTAACGACACGGATATCCACGCCAGAATGCGCAAGGGCAACAGGCAAAGCGCCTGCCACATCACCCAAGCCGCCCACCTTCGTAAACGGGGCCGCCTCGGCGCAGGCGTAGAGGACCTTGAGCGGAGCAGACATGTACGCTTGTACGCTACGCGCCGACCGTGTGACGGCGAAAATCGCGATAGTCGATGGACGGGAACGGGTTATCCTCGTATTGGAGCTGGTTGCAGAAGTCCATCTCGTTGCGCTTGGGCCCGCCCATCTCAGCCGTCTCCGCCAGGCGGCTAAAGCGGGCCACATGCACGTTGAACCGGCTGACGGCGTAGTCGCGGGCCTGGCCGGTGCTGGTCAGGAAAAGCCAGTCACTCGACTGGAGCAAGAGAAGCTCCCGCGCCGCCTGGTTGAGGATGAGGAGCCGCGGGCCGGTGGCGCTGGGATAACGCTGCACCAGCCGCTCCATGCGTTGTTCCGCGCCGCTGAGCAGCGTCCACATCCAGGCTGTGTGTCCATTGGCCCACGTGCTATGGTCACTGTGCAAGCCCCAGGAGCTTTCAGGCAGCTTGATCGCTTGTGTAGCGGGGTGCCTGTCCAAGAACTCGCTGGCGGTCGCCATGTGCACGATGGGGCTGGCGGCCATCTGCTCCAGGACGCGGGACAGCCAGGAGACGCCCTCAAACCACCAATGGCCGAACAGCTCCGTGTCGTAGGCCGACACGATGAGGGCCGGGTTCCCGTTCGTCTCGCCATGCTCCAGCGCCAGTCGCTCAACAAGACCGACGAAATGATCGCTGTGCTCTTCCACCCGGCGGGCCGCCCAAAGTGGGTCATAGATGTCCTTGTGGCCAAGGTCCACTGCGCGGTCGGTCACGCGCCAGTACCGCAAGCCGGAATGATCGTCGCGCTTATGAAACTCTCGGTACCAGTGATCGCCTGGATAGCCATGGGCAGCCGACCAGACCTGTTCGCTGGTAAGCGGGTTGCGTCCCAGCACAGCCACCGGCGATGCGCCAACGAGATACGGCCGATAGGTGGTGCGCCCATCGACGGTATCCGGGTACGCGGCGAGGGCCGGTGACTGCGCATCATACGGTGCAGGCCCCTGCTCAGCCGCGCCCGGCTGGGGCAGAGCGCCGGTCACCGAGGAGGCTTCGGCAAAGAAATAACGAATGCCAAAGGAGCCAAGCACATCCTCGATGCCCGCCCTGTTTCCTCGCGCAGGCCGGTAGGCGCATTCCGGTAACCAGAACCCACGGGCCGTTTTCCCGAAATGGAGTTGGTGCGTATCCAGCCCCGCCTTGATTTGCCCATAGAGGGACGAGTCCTGGCTGAGCAACGGTAGGTAGGCGTGAGTGGCTGCGCCGCTCACCGTCTCCAGGTACCCTTCGTCCTGCAGCCGCCGGAAGGCGCCTACGACGTTCCTGCCGTAACGCTTCGTGAAGCTGTAGAAAAGGCTCTCGTATCGGTGGAGGTAGCCACGCGCCAGGACCTCGCCGCGCTCGTCTCCGATGCGAGACAGCCGGTCTGCATCTCGCGACGCCCGTTCGATAGTGTCCTTCAGGTACGTTTCGAAGTGCTCGATAACCAGCGGGTCCCCAAGCTGCTCCAGGAGCACAGGCGTGAGGCTGATGGTGAGCCGCCACGGCACACCCCTATCGCGCAGGCCGTAGAGCATGTTGAGGAGGGGGATATAGCTCTCCGCCAACGCTTGGTGCAGCCACTCCTCGCCATGTGGCCAGCGGCCGTGGAGTCGGCAGTACGGCAGGTGGGTGTGCAGCACCAGGACAAAAGAGCCTTGCCCCTTGGTGCGCAGCGCCGGGGCCGGGCGCGACTTGAGGACGGTCTCTGGCGCAAGGGAATGCTCCAGAAGCAGGCCGTCCTGGAAAGGAGCAACAGGGCTGGGACTAGAAGCACGGGGGGACAAGTGGCCGTGGGTCGCAAAAACAGCCTTCCCAACCTCCAACACGCGCGGCGGTTTCCCCTCGCCCTCGGACACACGGGCGGGCCCCGCCGGTAGTTGGGCCTGGTGGAAGTGAGGTCGAATGACCTTTGCTAACCGAGTGGCGAGAGGAGAATCCCTTAAGTCGTGAAGCATGCGAAGACTGGTCTTGTGGCTCACACCCAACATGCTGGCGACCTGCCGCGCTGAGGCACCGCGCAGGTTCTTCTGCCAGTGTAAAGCGAGGAACCACTTGGCCAGGGGAACGTGGCTCCCTTCAAACGGCGTGCCTGAAAGATCGTTGAACTGATAACGACAAGCGCGACACAGGTAACGGCGAGCTTGGGGATGCGCCTTGAGGCGCCGCGCGTGAAGAATGCCCACCCTTGCGCTGCGACAGCGTGGGCAACGCACACCAGTCTTCCATCGGCACTGTCGCAGCAAGTCCAGGCACTGCTCCTCCGACGGTGAAAGCCAGAAATCCTTTTTCTTACGTTCCAATGGCTTCACGGTTGCTTCCTCATAAGCGCACAGCCGAGCGAGGACGGATATGCCCCACGTAGATCAGGAGACGAGCACCGGGTTTTCCAGCCGGTGCCGCACACACTGACCGCTGGCGACGGCGAGGCCCGGGTAGTCTTGCTCAACTACAGCGGGGTCGATGATGCAATTATGACCGATCTTCGCCTTGGCCGGAACGCGAGCGCGCTTGCCGACCAGCGTGATGCCGGAGCGGAGATTAGCAGGCTCTTCTTGGTTGGGCGTGGAGTCGTCACTGAACCCGACGAAGGATTGCCGGCCTATTGCCACCTCCTTGTCGATGATAGCGCGTCGCACAATGGCCCCCCGAGCTACGTGGACATCATCGAACAAGATGGAGTCTTCCACCCTCGCCCCCTCTTCGATGCGGACTCCAGGCGAAAGAATAGAGCGGCGCACCTCGCCGTGGACCGTGCAGCCGTTGCATAAGAGGCTGCGCTCCACCTGAGCCGCTAAACCAATGCGCACCGGCGGCCGGTCCTGGGAACGGGTGCGGATGATGCCGCCGCGCCCGCTGAAATCAATGGGCGGCGGCTCGTCCAGGAACTCCATGCTGGTCTGGAAGTAGGAGTCGATGGTCCCAATATCACGCCAGTAACCTTTGTAGCGAAAGCCATAGACTCGACACGTATCAAGCATGCTTGTGATGATGTCCCTGCCGAAGTCATGAGTAGACCCTTTACGCGCATAGTCCTCCGCCAGCACCGTGGCCAGCGGCTCTCGGCGGAAGACGTAGATGCCCATGGATCCCAGGTGGCTCTTTGGCTGCAGCGGCTTCTCTTGGAATTCAATAACCCGGTCCGTCCTGTCTAAGGTGAGAATGCCGAAGCGGGAGGAGTCTTCCGGCGCTACTTCGACAACTCCTACCGTCACGTCCGCTTTCTTATGCCGGTGGAAGGAGATGATGGAGTCATAGTTCATCTTGTAGATGTGGTCGCCGGCAAGGATAACGATATCTTCCCCATCCGATTCCTCAATGTAGTAAAGGTTCTGGCACACGGCATCGGCGTTGCCCTTGTACCAGTCGGAATGCCCACGGCCTTGGTAGGGCTGGAGGAGGTTCACGCCACCGTGAATACGGTCCAGGTCCCACGGCTTGCCGATTCCGATGTGGTCGTTCAGCGAACGCGGGCGGTACTGGGTAAGCACGCCAACTTTATAGATGCCTGAGTTCACACAGTTGCTGAGGACGAAATCTATGATGCGGTACTTTCCGGCGAAGATAACCGCCGGCTTGGCCCGCTCCTCGGCCAAGATACTTAGCCGGTTGCCCATGCCACCGGCAAGGATGATAGCAATAACCTTATTCATGATTCATGCACCGGCCCTGGCCTGAGACGTTGAGGACATGTTGACTGAACATGCCAGGAGCGACTACCTCTGCCAACACGATAGAGCACACGCAGACAACGCTGTCAAAAGTTCCGCCTTCCTCAGTTTCCCAACTTCTCCGTAGCGTGTCAAGGGACAATGGGTTAAGGATTTGTAAACGAGCCGCTATGCCTATCGGCGCAGCGGTGTTTCTCCATTGGTTGCACACAAAAAAGCGAAGGGCTGGGGTGTCCCAGCCCTTCGCTAGCTAGCCCTTGTGTCCGCCTAGGACCCGGCGCGCTCTTGCTTGAGAATGAGAGACGCCTCCGCGCCTACCCCTTCGTCGACGCAGTCGCGAATGGCGGCGTAGATGGCGCGCTTAAGCAGACGCAGATCCGCCTCGTTCACATCAAGGCCGCGTTCAACCGCGTCCTTCTTCCGCAGGAGCCTATCCAGGCGGATCAAGAAATACGACTGGAGCGGCGTGTAACTCCCAACCTTCTGGCCGCTCTCCAGCGCCTCCTGTTCCTGCCTGCCTTGCTCCTTGATGCTCTCCAACTCTATCACCCACCTTCCGGCTTCACTTCCATCATAGCAAGCCGACGGGTGGGCTATCAAGAGAAAAACGACTTTTTGGACGCGATTTCTCGCGGCTTCGCATCCCTATGAGGATCGCTCGCTCTTCCCTATACTTCGCGGAATTCCCCCTCCACCGTGCCCACGTCGCCCTCAGGGCCAGGCACCCCACCTTGAGGGCCGGCTCCATCTGAGCCCTCAGGCCCTTGCGCGCCTTCGCCAGCGTGGCTGTATACTTGCTGGCCGACCCGCTGTAGGGCCTGGCTCAAGCTCGCCGCCTCCTGCTGAATCTTGGCGAGGTCGTTTGCTTGGAGCGCAGAGCGCAAACTGGCGATCTTGCCCTCTACCTCTGTCTTGATATCAGCAGGGATCTTATCGGCGTTCTCGCGCAGGAGTTTTTCGGCGCTGTAGGCCAACGAGTCCGCCTGGTTCTTCGCCTCAATCTCCTTTCGGCGTTGCTCGTCCTCCTGGCGATAGCGCTCCGCGTTCTTGACCATCCGGTCTATCTCGTCCTTGCCGAGACCGGAGCTGGGCTGTATGGTGATCTTTTGCTCCTTGCCCGTTCCCTTGTCGCGGGCCCGCACACTGAGAATGCCGTTCGCATCCATATCGAAGGTCACTTCGACCTGGGGCACGCCACGCGGCGCGGGTAGGATGCCATCGAGGATGAACCGTCCAATGCTCTTGTTTTCGGCTGCCATGGACCGCTCACCCTGAAGCACATGGATCTCCACGCTGCCCTGATTGTCGGCGGCGGTGGTAAACGTCTCGCTCTTGGACGTGGGAATGGTGGTATTGCGTGGGATGAGCGCGGTCATGACGCCGCCCAGGGTTTCAAGACCCAGAGTGAGCGGGGTCACGTCTAGAAGCAACACGTCACGCACCTCGCCCTTGAGCACTCCAGCCTGCACGGCGGCGCCCATGCCCACCACCTCGTCCGGGTTTACACCCTTGTGCGGCTCCTTCTTGAACTGTTCCCGCACTTTCTGGGACACGGCGGGCATGCGCGTCATGCCGCCCACCAGGATGACGTGGTCGATCTTGTCTACAGGCATTCCAGCGTCTTGCAACGCCTGCTGGACCGGCCTCACCGACCGCTCGATGAGGTCTGCGGTAAGCTGCTCCAACTTGGCCCGCGTCAATGTGATGACAAGGTGCTTGGCGCCACTGGCGTCAGCGGTAATGAAGGGGAGATTGATTTCCGTCTGCATCACCGTGGAGAGCTCGATCTTGGCCTTTTCCGCCGCCTCCTTGAGACGCTGGAGCGCCATACGGTCGGAGCGCAGGTCGATACCCTGGTCCCGCTTGAACTCTGCGCTCATCCAGTCCATGACGCGCTGGTCGAAGTCATCGCCGCCCAGGTGGGTGTCTCCATTGGTGGCAATCACCTCGAACACGCCGTCGCCCAAGCGCAAGACGGAGATGTCGAAGGTACCGCCACCCAAGTCATACACGGCAACCGTCTCGTCCTTCTTCTTGCCCAGACCATAGGCCAAGGCTGAGGCGGTGGGCTCGTTGACGATGCGCAGCACCTCCAGGCCGGCGATGCGGCCCGCATCCTTTGTCGCCTGGCGCTGAGCATCGTTGAAGTAGGCCGGGACGGTGATGACGGCCTGAGTGATTTTCTCACCCAGCTTCGCCTCCGCATCCGTCTTCATCTTTTGCAGGATCATGGCGGAGATCTCGGGAGGCGAGTAGGTCTTGTCACCCATGACGACGTGGGCGTCGCCGTTGGCCGCGCGCACTACCTTGTAGGGGAGCCGCTTCATTTCCTCCTGCACGGCTGGGTCGTCGAACTTACGGCCCATGAACCGCTTTATGGAGAAGACCGTGTTTTCCGGATTGGTGACCGCCTGTCGCTTGGCAATCTGGCCGGTGTACCGCTCGCCGGTCTTGGGGTTTATCGCTACCACAGACGGCGTCAGGCGTGAGCCTTCCGAATTTTCAAGGACCACCGGCTCTCCGCCTTCCATGAAGGCCGTGACCGAGTTGGTGGTGCCCAGGTCAATTCCCAGAACTTTCGGCATCGTGCTGACCTCCTCTATGACGGCGCCCGCTGAGGGTGGGCGCCGTGCGAATATTCATGTACTCCAAACGTTGGACTAGCTTACTCACTCTCTTGCTGAGCGGGCAAGGCCCCCATATCTTGAAGGACCTCATCAATCTCCTCCACCGCATGTTGCCGGAGCGAGCGCCACTCCTGGCTACTTCGAAGCGCGTGGCGGAGGTCCAAGAGACGGTTCAAGACCTGGAGGGCGAGTTCCACCCCAGCCAGGTTCAGCCCCAAATCGTCCACCAGGTGCTTGATGAGACGCAGCCGAGCTATGTCCTCATCCGAATAGAGGCGGAGCGGCCCGGCCCGGCCCGGAGCCACAAACCCAAACCGCTCGTACTTGCGCAGGGTCTGCGGATGCATCTCCAACAACCTGGCCGCCACACTGATAATATAGACGCCGCGGAATTCTTGCACCGCCGTCACCTCTTTCTGCCGAGGCCCTGGAACTTTTCTGCCACATCCTCCATCTCACACTATAGAGGATGCAGGAGATTAGTCAATATATATAATAAAGAGTGATATGCCATATGTCAAATACCCCAGGCTGACACAAGCTATGCCTCACTCGTCTTTATTAGATGAGCAGGAGATGGGGAGGAGGAAAGAGGCGAAAGCGAGCAATTTGTCTATTTCATCGCTTGACAAAGTCAACAACTATCGGTACACTACTGCGACATCACCCAAAGGAGGTGAGCAGATGACTATCAAAAAAGCCGTCCTGTTGCCCCGGGAGAACCGGTTGGCTTTGAAAGAATGCCCGCGTTGCAGCGGGGACCTCTATACGAACAGCGACAGCTATGGCCCCTACACCGAGTGCCTACAATGCGGATACATGGGCTACTTGGAGTTGGACGATGCCAGCATGGTCGCGGGGCTGAAGGCGAAGGCCAAAAAAGCGGCCTAACACACACTACCTTCGTCTGGAAGCAGGGGGGGGGGGACGGTTTCCCGTCCCCCCCCCCTGCATTTAGTCGCTAAAGCGCTCTTCCCGCCACGGATCGCCTTCGCGATGATAGCCACGCTGCTCCCAGAACCCGAGCACTTCTCGGTCGGTCAGTTCAAGCTCCTGCACCCACTTCGCGCTCTTCCAGCCATAGCGTTTGGGTACTACCAACCGCAGCGGCCCGCCGTGGTCCGGCGGCAGCTCTCGCCCATCCAGACGGGTAGCGAGAAGCACGTCGTTTTCCATGAGCGCTGCCAATTCCAGGTTCGTGGTATAGTCGCCGTAGCACTTTACCAGCACGAATAGCGCCCCAGGCCTGGGCTGGGCCATCATGAGTACGTCCTTGGCTGGCACGCCCTCCCATTCGTTGCTGAGGCGCGACCACTGGGTCACGCAATGGAAATCGGCGGTCACCCCCACTCGCGGCAAGCTATTGAACTGCTCCCAGGTCAGGCGAAGGGGGTGCTCCACAAGCCCAGTCACCTTCAGTTCCCAGGTGTTGAAGTCGACCTTCGGCGTGCCGCCATAGGTGAGGACAGGGAACTTCTCCGTAACGTACTGCCCGGGCGGAATCCGAGAGAATCGATGTGGGGTCGGGTCTGGCACGTTTTCCACTCTCCCCTTCTCATGACGCGGCAAAGCCAAGCCTTTCATGATAGCGCAGACAAGGCGGCAGCGCCACAAGCCCCTTCAGGAGGACTCCTTTTCATGAGGGGCAGGCCGCGCCACCACGAGCGGGCTGGGCGAGCGATCCGCAGTGTCTTCTCCCCGTCTCACCCAGGCGATGAGGCCAAACAACACCAATGCTGCCAGCCCGATCGCCCCAAAGACGAAGACACTGTCATGGAAACCCTCCGCCAGGCCTTCGCGGTTCGCCTGCGTTTTCTCCAGGCCTCCGGCGAGAAGCTTGTCAACGTGCGCCGACCCCCGGATACCCCATAAGGCCCCTCCGAGGGCAAGACCGAGGGCCTGCCCCACCTGGCGGCTGGTGTTCAGCATGGCGTTCGCTGTGCCCAGACGGTCGGCGGGGACATTTTCCATGATGGCGGTGGCGTTCGGCGTATCGAAAATGGCAAATCCCAGGCCAAGGAGCGCCAGGGGCCAGATGATGCCGAGAGATGCAGAGGTCGGGTCCATGGTCAGCAGCGAGAACGACCCTCCAGCGATACACGCCATTCCAAGAGCGCTGGGCAGCCGCGGGCCAAGGCGGTCTGTGAGCAGACCGGCCGGCAGGGAAAAGATGATCCGCGCCGCCGGCACCGCCATGAGCAAGAGGCCGGCGTGCAACGCGGAGAAGCCTCTGGAGTCCTTGAGGAAAAAGGGGAGCAAGAGCATAATTGCGGAGAAGACCGTGTAGGCCATCATGAGGCCCATGACTGCGCTGGAGAAGTCGCGTTGCCGGAACAGCACGAAATCGAGCAGCGGCGAGACGACGCGGCGCTCAATGTGATAGAAGAGGACGCCGAACAGAGCCGCGAGGACGAGTAAGAAGAAAAGCAGCGGCGAAGTGAAACCCCAAGTCTCCGCCCGGTTGATGAACAGCAGAAGACAGGCGAGAGCGATAAAAGATGCGACAGCACCCGGTATGTCAAATGTGACGCGTTTGCGCGCAAACGAGCGCGGTTCGCTCACATAGATCCAGACCAACGCCATGCCAGCCAACTGCAACGGCACGCGACTGTAAAATACGGCCCGCCAGCCCAGGGTGTCTACCAGCACGCCGCCCAGACTCGGCGCGGTTGAAAGGCCCAGTCCAATAACGGCGCCCCACAGCCCAATAGCCTTCCCGCGTTCACCCGGCGCAAATACAGAGGCCAGCAACGCGATGCTGTTGCTGGCTACAATGCCCATGCCCACCCCGGACACGACTCGCGATAGCATGAGCACATAGATAGTGGGAGACACGGCTGACACCCCTATGCCCACGGTGAACAGGGTGTACCCGATAAGGATCATTCGCCGCCGGCCCACCATATCGCCGAGGCGGCCAAAGGTGAAGAATAGGCCGATCATGAAGAGCTGAGGCGCGACGGTAATCCAGACGATGTTCGAGGGGCTGGTGTTGAAGTGTTCGGTCAGGGCCGGGTAGGCGATGTAAATGATGCCCACGTCCAGGGAAAGAGAAAAGGCGGTCAAGAGGATGGCAAAAAGAATCACCCACTTGCGGCGGTCGCCCGCTTGAGTAGGCTGCACGGCTGTCACGGCCTTGCCCTTGCGAGCAAGCGCTGCGACACGGCACGGGCGCTCTCGCGATCAAGAGACGGCTCAAAAACCGGGCGGAAGGCGGCGACGCGGCAGAGGTCGTGGCCCAAGATTGGTGACATCGTCAGAACACTATATTACGCAGGGCCAAGGCTGTCAGCAATAGCGCTCCACTGTCTCGACGGGGGTAACAGCGGCCCTTATAATAGTCCCTATGAAGGAGACCACGTACCTGCTGATGGGCGGCGGGGTAACCTCCCTCAACGCCGCCAAACAGCTCCGCCAGCATGACCCCACCGGCGCCATCACTATAGTCGCTGCCGAGCCGTATTTGCCTTATAACCGGCCTCCCTTGACCAAGGAGTACCTGCTCAACAAGCAAGAACGGACTGGGCTCTTCTTCGAGCCTGCGCCGTTCTATCAGACAAATCGTATCGACGTGCTCACGTCTCTGACGGTTACAAAGCTGGAACTGCCGACCAAGCGGGTGATCCTCAGTAACGGCCAGGACCTCTTCTTTGGAAAGGCTCTTCTCGCCACCGGCGGCAGGCCGCGATTGCTTCAACTCCCAGGCGCAGACTTGCCTGGCGTCCACTACCTGCGCACGATTGATGACGCCGACGCGATTCGCAAGCATGCTGTATCCGGGGCACGAGTAGTTGTTATCGGCGCCGGATTCATCGGAATGGAAATCGCGGCTTCCCTTACCAGCATCGGCCTCAAGGCTCATGTGGTGGAAGTCGGGCCATACATCTGGAACCGCTTCCTGGACCAGGCCACCGCGTCCTTTTATCAGGACTACTGCCAGCAGCGCGGCATCACTTTCAGCACGGACAACGTGGTCATGGCGTTTCAGGGAGAGGGCCGGGTCCAGGCCGTGGTCCTACGCGACGGCACAGAGCTGCCTTGCGATCTGGTATGTGTGGGCGTCGGCATCCTGCCCAACGATGAGCTTGCGAAACAGGCGGGCCTGGCGGTAGACAACGGCATTGTGGTGAACCAATACTTGCAGAGTTCCCACCATGACATTTATGCGGGGGGCGACGTCGCCAGCTACCACGACCCGGTATTCAACAAGAGACGGCGCGTGGAACACTGGGGCCATGCCGAGTACTGCGGCATGATCGCCGGCATGAACATGGCGGGCAAGCAGCAATCGTATGACCTGCTTACCTATGTCTGGTCAGACCTCTTCGATCTGCACCTGGAGTTCGCCGGCGACGAGACGGAGTCCGACCAACTCCTCCTTCGCGGCACCTTTGACAAGGAGGCGTTCACGGTCTTCTTCCTGAAGGGAGGCCGGTTGCGGGCCTACCTGTCCACCAACATGCCGGACAAGGAGTTTCTGACCTATCAGCGTCTTATCCGTCGCAAGGTGGACCTATCGGGCAAAGCAGCGGTGCTGAAGGACAGGAACACTGACTTGAAGACGCTGCTCAAGTAGAGACGGCTAGGCCGATCGTGGACGCTGCTCCCCGCCGATCTCCACCAGTTGACCTGCAGCGTTGAGAAGAAGCGGGCGCTGCCGGTTCACGATGCAGTCTCGGTTGATGACGCATTTCTTCACGTCTTTGGTAGAGGGAAGCTCGTACATCACATCCAGTAGAATCTCTTCAATGATCTTCCGGAGACCGCGGGCGCCAGTCTTCTGCTTGAGCGCTTCTTCCGCCGCAGACTCTAGGCCGTCTTCTGTGAACACCAACTCAGCATTATCGAGGGCGAAAAATCGCTGATACTGCTTCACCAGGGCGTTCTTGGGCTCTGTCAGAATGCGGATGAGGGCACCCTTGCCCAGAGTGTCCAGTGAGACAACGAGCGGCAGCCGGCCTATCAGTTCAGGGATGAGGCCGAACTGTATAAGGTCTTCCGGCGCCACATGCTGGAGGACAGCATAGGGGTCTTCCATATCCTGCTTGCTCTTGATGTTGGCCCGGAACCCGATAGTGCCCCGGTCCCGCGTCATGCGGTGGGCCACGATTTTGTCCAACCCCTCAAAAGCGCCGCCACAGATGAACAGGATATTGGCCGTGTTGATCTGGATAAACTCCTGATAGGGGTGTTTGCGGCCACCCTGGGGAGGAACGTTCGCTACGCATTCTTCGATAATCTTGAGCAGGCCTTGCTGCACGCCTTCACCAGAGACGTCTCGGGTGATGGAGGGGTTAGCCCCCTTGCGGGCGATCTTATCGATCTCGTCGATGTAGATGATGCCGCGTTCCGCCTTGGCAATATCCCAATCAGCCGCCTGAATAAGGCGGAGCAGGATGTTCTCTACATCCTCCCCTACGTATCCGGCTTCAGTGTGGGACGTGGCGTCAGCGATGGCGAAGGGCACGTCCAGGATGCGCGCCAACGTCTGAGCGAGGAGCGTCTTGCCGCAACCCGTGGGGCCGAGGAGGAGAATGTTGCTCTTCTGTAGCTCGATCTCATCTTGCCGCAACTCTGACATAATGCGCTTGTAGTGGTTATAGACGGCGACGCTCAGGACCTTCTTCGCTCGCTCCTGGCCGATGACGTAGTCGCCGAGTTGCTCACAGATCTTTTTGGGAGTCAGCAGCTTGGCCCCGGGCACAGCCGCGCTTTTGGCCTTAAACGCTGGGCTGTCCGCGCCGTCGTCCTCAATGACCCGCTGGCATAGGGCTACACACTCGTTGCAGATATAGACCTTGCCCGGCCCGGCGATAAGCTTCTTCACTTGGTCGTGGCTCTTGCCGCAAAACGAACACTGGTACTGTTGGCGGGAGGTCCCGCCTCGACTGGTTGGTGTGGACATAGGCCGGCATTCCTCCCCGGAAGGAGTCGGACAGGTCTAGCGGGCTACCGCTTCCTTCTTGCCCTGGCGCAACAGGATTTCATCAATGATGCCGTATTCCTTGGCTTGCTCGGCGCTCATGTAAAAGTCGCGATCGGAGTCGCGGGCGATACGCTCATAGGGCTGGCCCGTGTGCTCCACCAAAATGTTCCGCAACTTGTCTTGCAGGCGCAGGATCTCCTTAGCGGCGATTTCGATGTCGGTGGCCTGGCCCTGGGCGCCGCCGAGGGGCTGATGCATGTGGATGGTGGCGTTCGGCAAGGCGTACCGCTTGCCCTTGGCTCCGCCAGCCAGCAGGATAGTACCCATGCTCGCCGCCAGGCCCACGCAAATAGTAGCGATGTCACAGCGCACCAGCCGCATGGTGTCGTAGATGGCGAGGCCGGCGTTAATAACGCCGCCCGGACTATTGACATAGAGCTGGATGTCCTTGTCCGGGTCCTCCCGCTCCAGGAACAGGAGCTGGGCGATGATGAGGTTTGCAACCTGGTCGTTGATCGGAGTGCCGAGGAAGATGATGCGCTCTTTGAGGAGGAGGGAATAGATGTCGAACGCCCGCTCGCCGCGCGGGCTCTGCTCGATCACCATGGGGATGATGCTTTCCGGCCTATAGGTCATAGGGTTCACCTCTTCTTGTGTGCGTTGTTATGCTTGTGGCTGGCCCGGCACCCAAAGGCCACTGCCTGAAGCCTGCGGTTGGGCTGGCGCTTGGCTGGGCAGAATAAGCCCGCTGGGTGATTCGCCGCGAGCGATGGCCGCCAGCTTGTCCAGAGCCTTCTGATTTACCAACGTGTGCTCAATCGAGTGGCGCGCCTCTGGGCGGCTGAACACTTGGCGGACCTGGGCGCCTTGTTCACCGGCCGCCTTCACCATCCGCTCCACCTCCGCAGAGACCTCCGCCTCGACGACTGTCACTTTCTCCTCCTGAATGAACTTGGACAGAACCAGGCTGCTCGTCACCCGGTCTGTGGCGGCAGGCCGCAGATCTTCTCGGAGCTGGTCCGCCGTCTTGTCTACTGCCTTCAAGTAATCGCTGAGGCTGATCTTGTTGCGCTTGAGTTGCTCTTCCTGGTCGGCAAGCATCATCTCGATTTCGTTCTCGACCAGGACGGGAGGGAATTGGACGGAGGCCATCTTCACCAACTCCTTGAAGGCCTTGTCTTGAAACTCAGCCTTGGCGGCAGCCTCCGCGCGCGCCTTCAAGTCTTGCGCCACCTTCTCCTTCAGCACGGCGAGCGAGGCATAGCCGTCGCCGACGCTCTTGGCGAAGTCATCGTTAATCTCCGGCAGGTTCTTACCCTTGATTTCATGTAGAGCTACTGTGAACCGGAGCATCTTCCCCGCCAAGTCCTTGTCCTTGTCGTCCGCCGGGTACGAGAGCGTAAATTCTTTCGTCTGCCCCTTTGTCATGCTAACGAGCTGCTCGGCGAAACCGGGGACGGGTACCGGCAGCCCTTCAGACGGACGATACTGGGCGCCCTTCTGGTCAGCGACGGTTTTCTCGCCGTCTTTGCCCGACACATCGATGGTAAGGAGGTCGCCGAACTGGACGGACCGCTCCACCGGCTGCCAGGGAGTGAGAGAGAACCGTAACTCTTCCAGAACACTGGAAATTTGCTCCTCCGTCACTTCCGGCTTCACAGGCTCCACACGGATGCTGCGGTAGTCGCCCAACTCCACCGTAGGGCGGACCGGCACGGTGGCCTTCCAGTGCACGGGTTCTACACCCAACACTTCCACGGTGGGGCGGGCGATGATCTCGATGCTCTTCTCCTCAATGGCCTTGTTGGTGGCTTCCGGCACCATAATGTTGACCGCTTCCTCCAGGACCGTCTCGCGGCCCAGGTAGCGGTCAATGACCACTCGGGGGATGTTGCCTTTGCGGAAGCCTGGGATAGAGGCCTTTTCAGAAAGCCGCTTGTACGCTTTCTCCATAGACCGCTCCAAATCCGCCGCCTCGGCTTCAAAACTCAGGACAACCTGACTGTCAGGGGTGCGTTCGGCAGTAACTTTCAACGTATAACTCCTGGGGCTTCAATTTCAAAGTATAACACAGCGATAGGGCCTGCCCGCATATCTCAGAAGGGTTTTTGACGCATTTGAAGATGGAGGTCTTTCATTTGCTCCTCGGCAACCGGGGCCGGCGCTCCTGTCAGCAAGTCCATAGCGCTTTGCGTCTTGGGAAAGGCGATGACCTCCCGGATGCTCTCCTCCCGCGCCAAGAGCATAGCCAACCGGTCTATGCCGAGGGCGATTCCGCCATGAGGTGGGGCGCCGTACTCGAAGGCGCGGAGGAGATGCCCGAAGCGGGTCTGGGCCTGCTCTGGCGTATACGACAGCAACTGGAAAATGTGGGTCTGGAGCGCCCGGTCGTGGATACGGATGCTGCCGCTGGCGAGTTCATAGCCGTTGCACACCACGTCGTAGGCCTGCGAGCGCACCTTGGCCGGCTGGCTCTCCAGGAACGGCTCGTCCTCAGCCAAAGGAGCGGTGAAGGGATGATGGGCGGAGTTCCACTGCTTCGCCTCCTCGTTCCATTCGAACAGCGGAAAGTCCACCACGAAGGCAAAGGCCATGGCATTGGGATCAGCAAGATTCAGGCGACGGCCCATCTCCACGCGCAGCGCGCCCAGAGAAGCGCTGGCGGTCTTCTCGTCTGCCGCCACCAGGAGCAGGAGGTCGCCGCGTTTGGCCGCCAGTCGCTGAGCCACGGAGCGGACCTGCTCTATTGACAGATACTTGGCGACAGGCGAATGGACGTCGCTGGGCTGGATCTGCTCAACACTCCCCTCGCCGGTGAGGGCGATGGACACCAGGCCCTTGGCCCCTTTGCTCTTGGCGACTTCGGCTAGCTCGTCGACCTGCTTGCGGCTGTAGCTGGCGCAGCCCGGAGCGGCCATCGCTTTGATGGTTCCGCCCTGGGCCAGGGCTGCCTTGAAGATGCCGAAGTCGCTCCCTTTGAACAGGTCGGATACAGTCTTCAACTCCAAGCCAAAGCGCAGGTCCGGCTTGTCGCTGCCGAAGCGCTCCATCGCATCAGCATAGGTGAAGCGGGGGAAGGGCTTCTCAGCCACGCGAAAGCTGGGCGCTACCTTCTCCACAAGGCCGGCGCACAAATCCTGCATCAAGTCGAGAATATCGTCTTGCTCCACGAAGCTCATTTCGATGTCGAGCTGGGTGAACTCCGGCTGCCGGTCCGCCCGCAGGTCCTCGTCCCGGAAGCACCGCGCGATCTGGAAGTAGCGCTCCAGCCCGCCCACCATGAGAATCTGCTTCAACAGCTGTGGCGATTGGGGCAAGGCGTAGAACTTGCCGGGATGGACGCGGCTTGGCACTAGATAGTCACGGGCGCCCTCCGGCGTGCTGGCGATGAGGATGGGCGTTTCGACCTCCACAAAGTCGTGAGCATGGAGAAAGTCCCGCATGAAGCTGACCGCCTTGTCCCTGAGCACCAGATTGTCTCGCATGCGGGGACGCCGCAAGTCCAGGTAGCGGTACTCCAGGCGTATCGACTCATCCACCTCGGCGTCTTCGGAGACGGTGAAGGGCGGTGTCTTGGCCGGGTTGAGCACTATCGCCTCTTCAGCGATGACCTCAATCTCGCCGGTGGGCAGATTGGGGTTCTCCGTCCCGGCCGGGCGACGGGAGACCTGCCCTTTGACCTGCACTACCCACTCCTGGCGCAGGGTGCCTGCGGTGTTGTGGGCGCTCGCCGTCAACTCCGGATTGAACACCACCTGGACGAGGCCCGAGCGGTCCCGCAGGTCGATAAAAATGAGGTTGCCGTGGTCTCTTCTCCTATGGACCCAACCAGCCAGGACCACACGCTGGCCGGTATGAGAGGTGTTGATCTGACCGCAGGGGTGTGATTTAAGCACGGGCGAGATTATAGTTGCATACGTACGCGCTTTCAACCTAAAGCGGCAGCGAAAATACGCGGAAATTCCGACGCCGAGACACTTCCCACGCTCCTATATAATGGTACCACATGAGTTCATTCAATCGGGCGGGCCTAGCGAATGGTTGCTAGGCCGCTTCCAAAGGACTCACACTACATGATCTCGTGGCAATCCACCCGCACCCCACATGCGTATACAAGGTATAGCAGGCGGTGCACAGAGACGCGAGGAGACGTGTGAGGTACGCCGACCTGCCCGATGAGACCTTGATAAAGCTCACAGATCAGGGGAACAAAGAGGCCTTGTCAGCCCTCTATGACAAGCATGGAGGACGGGTCTACTGCTTGGCCCTCAAACTTCTTGCTGATAAAGAGTCTGCAGAAGAGGTCGCACAGGACACCTTCGTCAAGGTCTGGCAGCGGGCGAGTTCGTATAGTCAGGAGAAGGGCCAGTTCTCGAGCTGGCTCCTCAGCGTTGCCCATCACCGGGCGATCGATGAGTTGCGCAGGCGGCGCCGGACGCGTACAGACGCTAACCTCCCTGAAGAGCGCGCCGCCCTTGTACGTGACCCCGACCCGGACCCCGTCGACCAAGTGTTGTCCCAGGAGCGCTCGAACCTGGTCAGGGATGCCCTGGGCCAGCTTCCCGACGCTCAACGCGAGGTCATTGCCCTGGCCTATTTCAAAGGGCTTACACAGACGGAGATTGCCGAGCGGCTCAAGACTCCCCTCGGCACAGTGAAGACCCGCATGCGGCTGGCGCTACAAAAGTTGAAGCCGCTTCTGGCCATGGCGGATGCATGAGTACAAGGATAGAGGCTGCATGACACATCAAGAACTCGAACAACTCCTTGCTCCCTACGCCCTGGGAGCGCTGGAAGATGCCGATCGGGCGCAGGTGGAGACCCACCTTCGCAGGTGTCCGTCTTGCAGGCACACGTTGCAGGACGACCTGGAAACGCTGGCCGCAATCCCTATGAGCTTGGGCGAGGTCCAGCCATCACCTGCGGTTAAAGCCAAGCTCTTCCAGCGTATCGAGTCGCTTGGGTCGGGCCCGGCGCCAGCTGCCCGGCGGAGGCCGCTCTGGCGCAGCGCAATACGGGCGCCGTTGTTCGTTATGTCACGACCGTGGGCGCTGGCAAGCGTGAGCCTGGCCGTGGCCGTTCTCTCTTTGGCATGGGCGGTCTCCCTTCAACTCCAGACCCGGGACGTAGAGCAGAGGACGGACGAGATGGCCCAGGCCAACACCCGTCTGACCCAGACGTTGAGTGAGGCGCGCCAAGCCTTATATTGGTCTATATCCCCTGCCGTGCAGCGGATGGACTGGCGATCCCCCTCCACCGACGGCCCAAGCGAGTGGGGCAATGTGCTGGTCAGCCGCTCAGGGAACACGGCGCTGCTCATGGGCGCCAACCTCACCCGATCGGCGCCAGGGGGGGTTTACCAGGTCTGGATCATCAACGACCAAGGCCAACTCGCTAGCGTAGGCTACCTCAAGCCAGACACGCAGGGCTGGGGGCAGCTTTACTTCCGCACGGACAAGCCGATGCAAGACTACAAGAGCCTGGCTATCACCATCGAGCCGCAACCAGGCCTGACGCAGCCTGCAGGCACACAAGTGGCGAAAGTCGATTTCCGCTAGCCGCTCTCCGTCGCTCTCTTTCTCACAAGCGCGCCCGCTGTTCGTTCGTCGCGACGCCCGGGCCAGCCGCCCTCACCTTCACCTTGACTGGCCTACGTGACGGTGCTACAGTACCCTCTTGGTCTACGGTCTTCCGCACTCTATCTGAGGAGTCCCTTATGCACATCGTCGTCTGTGTTAAGCAGGTGCCTGACCCCGAAACACCGGCCTCAGCTTTCAAGATACAGGACAACAAAGTGGTGCCAGCGGCGGGTGTGCCACCAGTCGTCGATGGCTTCGGCGAGCAAGCGGTGGAAGCCGCGCTCCGCATCCGGGATGTGGCCAAAGACCCGGTAAAGATTACCGTCGTGTCCGTGGGCAAGGACTTCGTCATGGACGTTATCAAGAAGCCCCTGTCCATGGGCGCCGACGACCTGGTGCTGCTCCAGGACCCCGCCTTCGATAACCTAGACAGCTTTGCCACGGTGGAGGTGCTGACGGCAGCCATCAAGAAGCTGGGCGCCTTCGACCTCGTCCTCTGCGGCCGGCAGGCTTCAGACTGGGACATGGGCGTCGTGGCCTACGGCCTCGCCGAACGGCTGGGCGCGTCGTGCGTAAGCATCGCCAAGGATGTCAAAGCAGCCGACGGCAAAGTTGAGGTGGAGCGGGTGCTCACCGATGGGTTCGAGAAGGTGGAGGCGCCGCTTCCGGCCGTCGTGAGCGTGAGCAATGAGCTCGGTGAAGCTCGCTATCCAACCCTCAAGGGCATCATGGCAGCAGGCCGCAAGAAGCCGACGGTCTGGACAGCGCAAGACCTCGGTGTAGAGGCGAAAAGCGCGGCGCGCGTCAATCTCCAGAAGCTTTTCATTCCAGTGAAAGAGGCGAAGTGCGAGTTTGTAAAGGGCGAGAATGGGGCCGATGCGGGCCGCCTCCTCGCGCTCAAACTGCGTGAGGCCAAATTGCTCTAGCCACAGTTACCCTATATCTGACGGAGGCCATCATGGCAGACACAAAAGGGGTCCTGATTGTTGCAGAGGTCAATGAGGCAAACCAGCCGGCGCCTATCAGCGCCGAGCTGCTCGGCATCGGTCGTCAGCTTGCTGACGGACTGGGCCAACCTCTGACCGCCCTCGTTCTGGGGAGTGGGGTGGCTGACGCGGCAAAAGCCCTTGTCGATTATGGCGCCGACCATGTCCTCGCGGCGGACGACCCTGCCCTCAAAGACTACCAGCCTGATGCTTATGTAAAGGTTGTAGGCGATGTTTGCCAGGAGCAAAAGCCGCACATCGTGCTCCTGGGTAGGACGAACATCGGGCGAGACCTGGCACCGCGCGTCGCCTTCCGTCTCAATGCCGGCCTCGCTGTCGATTGCACCGAGCTATCCCTGGAGAGCGCCAGCAAACGGCTTGTCGCCACTCGGCCTGTCTACGGCGGCAACGCCGTGGCCACCGTCGTGTGCCCACAGGAGCCGCAGATAGCCACCATCCGGCCCAAGGCTTTCGCGGCGGTGCAGAAGGACGAAGGCCGCAAAGGGGAGATTAGGCCGGTCCAGGTGAAGGTGGACCCCTCCATCCTCAAGTACAAGCTGGTGAGCCGGAGCAAGGCCCAGTCTGAGGGCGGCGTCCGCATGGAGGATGCCACTGTCATTGTGGCTGGCGGTCGAGGCTTGGGCGGCCCTGAACCCTTCAAACAGTTGGATGAACTGGCGAAACTGCTGAAAGGAGCGGTAGGCGCCAGTCGCGCCGTCTGCGACGCCGGATGGGTGCCGGTGTCCTACCAGATCGGGCTTACCGGCAAGACCGTCTCCCCGGACCTCTACATCACCGTGGCCATCTCCGGGGCCAGCCAGCACATGGCCGGTTGCTCCGGGGCCAAGAACATCATCGCCATCAACAAGGACTCTGAAGCCAACATCTTCAAAGAGTGCCGGTACGGCGTGGGTGGCGACTGGAAAGAGGTCCTGCCTTCCTTCATCCAGACGGTCAAAGAGTTGGTCAGCTAGTCGCGTTCCCTGGAAAGGACCTGGGCCTGTGGACGGTGACTTCCGCCTGGACTTAGCCGAGATCATGCGCAACGTGGAGACGGCAGAGGTCGTCTGCATCTATCTGCCGATACTGCGCAAGACGGTTATTATCGACACCCGCCACGACATCGAGGATGAACCGCTCATCAAAATTGTTCCCATGTCCAACTCCATCGAAGAGCGGTTCCGCACCATCAAGCGTCTCCGCCCTCGTTTCCCCCGCCCAGAAAGCATTACCGTGATTCCCTGGCCCAAGTACGTGGACAGCCTTACGCGGCTGGGCATCTGGCAGCAGCTTGTCCAGCGGTTCGTCGGCACAGGACAGAAGAACGCGGTCAAGGCTTGCCAGGAGACCTTTGAAGAGCTACGGCGTCTCGAACGACACGAGCTTCTTGCCGTAGTCTGCGGTAGCGACCAATACCACAGCCTGTGGGAACGGCCCGCATAGTCATCGGCTGCCAACGCACGCTGGGACAGCACGGTGTGCGGGAGGGTCTTGGGCACCCTGTTTCCGGTGGGGCTAGGCGTGCTGTTTCTGGTTCTGCTCTTGAATAGCCCGCTGCTGGAGATGGGGCGGGACCGGTTCGTAACGGGTGAATTCCATCGTGTAGTAGCCTCGCCCCTGAGTTAGTGAGCGCAAGTCCGTCGCATAGCGCTGCATCTCAGCCAGAGGCGCTTCCGCCTCAATGGTGGTCAGGCCGTCCTCGGGGACCATCCCGATCACCTTGGCCCGCTTGCTGTTGAGATCGCCCACGACGTCGCCAGTGCAGGGGTCCGGCACCGTCACTTTGACAAAATAGATTGGCTCCAAAATGACCGAGCGCGCCTCCTCCAGGCCCTTCTTCACGCCGTGGGACCCGGCGATCTGAAAGGCCATGTTGGAGGAGTCGACGGAGTGGGAGCTGCCGTCAACGAGGGTGACACGGGTGTCCACGACCCGAAACTTGCCCAGGACGCCCTCCTGGAGCGCTTCCATCACACCCTTCTCCACGCCAGGGATGTACTCTCTGGGCACGGAGCCGCCCACCACGCGGACAGCGAACTCGTTGCCGGTGCCGCGCGGGAGCGGCTCCATCTCCAGCACGACATGCCCAAACTGGCCGTGACCGCCGCTCTGCTTTTTGTGCCTGTATTCCACCACCGTCTTGGCAGTGATGGTCTCACGGTATGCCACCTTGGGCGCTTGGGCCACCAGGTCCACGCCGAATTTGCGCTTGACTTTCTCTAACGCGACATCCAGATGAGAACTGCCAAGCCCGGCCAGGATCGTCTCACCCGTGTCCTGGTCGCGACGGTATTGCAAAGAGGGGTCCTCCTCCAGAATGCGCGCCAGGGCGGAGGCCATCTTGTCCATGTCCGCCTTGGTCTTGGGCGATACAGCCACACTAGCGACAGGCATAGGCATGGTGATCCAGGGGATGGTCCAGGACTTCTCCCTCGTCGCAAGGGTGTTGCCCGTAGAGGTGCCCGCCAGCTTGGCGACAGCGCCGATGTCTCCCGCCACAACGTGCGGGACCGACTCTTGGGTCTTGCCGCGCGGCACGTAGACCTGCCCAACGCGCTCTGTCTGGCCCGTGGAGCTGTTGAAGACCTGGGAGTCGCTGTTCAAGGTGCCGGAGAGCACACGGAAATAGGACAGCTTGCCCACATAGGGGTCGGCGGTGGTCTTGAACACCAAAGCGGCCAAGGGCTTCTGCGCATCAACAGGCAACGGTTGCTTTTCTTTGTTGCCCGCAAGTGTCGCCTGGGCGGGCGGGCGTTGCAGCGGCGACGGCAAGAACTGGACAGCGCTGTTCAAGAGTTCAGTTATGCCCTTGTTCTGCAGGGCCGACCCCGCCAGTATCGGCACCAGGCTGCCCTGGGCGATGCCGAGCCTCACGCCCTTGAGCAGGGCCTCCGGCGGCAACTCGCCTTTGTCCAGGTAGAGCAACGTCAACTCATCGTCCGCCTCAGCGGCAGTCTCCATGAATTGCTCGCGCCAGGTCTGGGCATGCTTTTCCATCCCAGCCGGTATCTTAGCGTTGGCGTCCAGCAGGTCCACGACGCCCTGAAAACCAGCCTGGGATCCCATCGTCATCTGCATAGGCACGCACTTGCGGCCCAGCCGCTCCTGCACGGAAGCCACCGCCCGAACAAAGTCGGCGTTCTCCCGGTCCATCTTGTTGACGAAGATAAAACGAGGCAGAGCGCGCTCTTCCAAGTCGCGCCAGCGCAACTCAGTGCCCACCTCTACGCCGACAGCGGCGTCCACAAGCAGGACAGCGCTGTCCGCCGCGGTAAGGGCCGCGAGCACTTCCCCTGCGTATTCCAAGTAACCAGGGGTGCTGATGAGGTTGACCTTATGCTCTTTCCATTCACACGGCACAATAGATATTTGGATGCTGGAGCGGCGCTTGACCTCTTCCGGCTCGTAATCGGTGACCGTGTTCCCGTCTTCTACACGGCCCAACCGAGAGACACCGCCGCTGGTGAACAGCATCGCCTCTGCCAGGGATGACTTGCCCGTGCCGGTATGGGAAAGAAGGACCACGTTGCGAATTGCTGGGGTAGCGTAACTCTTCATGAGCGAGGCCCCCGTATTAGACTAGCCCCATTGTAGGACAGGGCCGCATCAGCGTGCAACACATCCTCCGCGCCAGGCCGTTCCGCACTCTAAAACGTATACTGAACGCAATGGGAGTGTTCAAACATAGCCGCCTCCTCGCCTTGGCGCTTTTGTTGGCTGTAGTCCTCCTGCCCGTCGCCGGGGCCAAACGCCAGGAGCAAGACCCCTTGCTCATGGTCTCACGGCCTTACCATTTCAACCTTGCCGGGTGGGAGCTGCGCAATTTTCCGTCGCGATGGCTGTACCTTCTCCGTCACCCCTGGGGCAAGCCGGACCCTGCAAGCCAGGAGAGCCTTAACAAGGTGGAGCGGTACTTCGACCTGGCCCGCCTGAAACGAGAAGAGGAGACCAGGCTTGAGCAAATTCAGGCAGGAATGGCTGTCGAGGGAGTTACCCCACAAACGCAGCAGCGGCGCATCGCCGCGCTAGGTCTCGATCAGTCGAAGCTGGCCAGAGACGTGGAGTACATCATCGAGCGTCTGGTGGAGCAGGTTATCCAGGAGGAAGGGCTGCAACGCCGCGTACTCGGCGTCGGGCACATCTGGCCGCCCGTCGACTACACCTTTGAGCGCACGCCGAAGGTGCTCATCATCTCGCCGCGGGACCGGATTGAGCTGCTCGAGACGCGGCTCATCAAATCCGGCGTCTCACTGGAGGAGCGAGAAGTGCTAGAAGACAGCGTGATGAAGCAGGACCTGTCCGGATTTGTGGAAAACATCGGCGGCGTATCCACCTACCCGTCTATCGTCCAGGGCACGTCCGATTTACGGTTCGCCCTGGAGCTCGTCTCGCACGAATGGCTCCACGCCTATCTGTTCTTCCACCCGCTGGGCCGGGCCTACGACCGGCTCACCACCATTAACGAGACGGTGGCCGATATATGGGGCCGAGAGGTCGGCCGCCGCGTCTACTGCCGTTATTGGGGGCCCTGCCCTGCAGAACCGTCCACGGAATCGCCACGTCCGCCGTCTGATCCGTCAGCCTTCGACTTCAATCGCGAGATGCGAGCAACGCGGCTGGAGGTGGACCGGCTGTTGAGTGAAAAGAAGGTGGCGGAGGCAGAGGCCTTCATGGAAGAACGTCGCATCTTCCTCCTCCAGCATGGGTACGCCATCCGCAAGCTCAACCAGGCTTTCTTCGCCTTCCACGGCTCCTACGCCGACACGCCAACGTCCGTAGACCCCGTGGGCCAGCAGCTTAAGGACCTGCGTACGCGCAGCCCCTCCTTAGGCGCTTTTGTGAGAGCGGTACAGAGCATAGACAGCCAGCGCGACTACAAGGCCACGGTGCTGGGCCAGTAGGCGTGGCTATACTGTCACCAGAGGGCCTATGAAGCGTGCCCACTTCCGAGCATTGGTGGACCAGGCGCTGGCGGAGTTGCCACGCGAGTTCCTGGACAGGCTGGAGAACATCGCAATCTTGATTGAGGACTGGCCCAGCATGCAGGAGCTGGACGAGGTGGGGATGGACGACCGCTATGGACTGCTCGGCGTCTACCTGGGCTTGCCCCTGAGCGAACGCGGATCCTCCTACAACATGGCGCTGCCGGACCGAATTATCCTCTACCAGAAGAACATTGAGGACTCATGCGCCACCGAACATGAGGTGCGGGAGCAGGTGAAGGTGACGGTGGCCCATGAAATCGCGCACCACTTTGGCATCAGCGACGAAGATCTGGAGCGCTGGGGCCTGGGCTAGCGCGGAGCAAAAACGACAGAAGCCACATCCCCCATTCCTTGAAGCCCTCTCCGTAGGGTGTTATCATGGCGGCGTATGGCTCCTCTCTCCATCCTTTCCCGTCCCCTCTCGCCTGCGCGGCCACGCATCGCCGTGGCCGTCGATGCGCCGTTCCGAAGCAGGGTCAAGTCCGCCTGGGTGCGGGAAGCCGCCCGCGCGGCGCTTGCCGCCTCCTCCGCTAAGGCCGGGCCGGTGGAGCTAAGCATTCGTATCGCAGACGACAACGCCGTCCATGAGATGAACCGGCGGTTCCGGGGCGTGGACCGGACCACAGACGTGCTGACCTTCGCGTTCCGAGAATCGGCGAATGGGGCTACGTTCCCGCTGGCGGGCGACGGCGTGACGCCCCTCGGCGACGTGATCATCTCGTACCCCCAGATGGAGCGGCAGGCAATAGAGTACGGTACCACTCCGAAGGAGGAGTTGGCCTTTCTCGTCATCCACGGCGCGCTTCATGCCCTGGGCTACGACCATGAGCGCTCGCCCAAGGAGCGGCGCCTCATGCGCTCCCTGGAGCAGCAGGCGCTCGACTCCCTTGGACTCCGCGCCCGGTCGTGAGCGAAGGAAACCAACGGCATGGCTGAGCAAGTCCTCTATCGCAAATGGCGGCCCCAAGGCCTGGCCGATGTGGCGGGACAGGACCACATCGTCCAAACGCTGCGCAACGCCCTGTCCACGGGCCGCATCGCTCACGCCTACCTCTTCTGCGGCCCACGCGGCACCGGAAAGACCAGCACTGGCCGCATCCTGGCTAAAGCCGTCAACTGCCTCACCACGGGCGGTCGCGGCGACCCCTGCAACCACTGCGCCATGTGCCAGTCCATCACAGACGGGCGCGCCATGGACCTTATCGAGATCGACGCCGCCAGCAATCGCGGCATTGACGAGATCCGCGACCTGCGGGAGAAGGTGCGCTTCGCTCCCGTGGAGGGCCGCTACAAGGTCTACATCATCGATGAAGTCCACATGCTTACCGACTACGCTTTTAACGCGCTCCTCAAGACCTTGGAGGAGCCGCCGCCGCAAACACTTTTTGTCCTGGCTACAACGGAGGCGCACAAGCTTCCCGCAACCGTCATCTCCCGCTGCCAACGCTTCGACTTCCGCCGCCTCTCGCCGGCAGCGGTGGCCGGGCGCCTGGACCAGATTTGCAAGGGCGAAGGAATTGAGGGTGACCCGGCGGTGCTCCGCAGCATCGCTCAGGCCGCGGGCGGCAGCCTCCGCGACGCCATCAATCTCCTTGAGCAGTTGACAACGGCGTTCGGGCCCCAGCTCCAGCTCGGGCCGGTGCAGTCAACCCTTGGCCTGGCCAGCGACACCAGGGCCAAAGAGCTTGCCGCTTGTATTCTGAAGGGCGATGTCGCGGGCGGCCTGAAAGTCGTAAACCAGGCCTCACAGGACGGGGCCGATCTGAAGCAAATGCAGCGTAGCCTGGTGGAGTTCCTGCGCGGCGTCCTCCTTGTCAAATCAGGCGCCGCCGATGCGCTGGACGCGCCAGAAGACGCCATCGCTGACATGAAGGCCCTCGCTGCAACGCCCGTGGAGCGGATACTCAAGGCTGTCCGGCTGCTTGGTCAGACGGAGTTCCACCTGGAGGGCCATCCCACGCTCCCGCTGGAGCTGGCGATGGTTGAATGCTCGCTCACGACAGAAGCGCCGCCCGCTGGCGCAAGGCCGCCTGCGGCGCGCCGCGATCCCGCTTCACCTCCGCGTTCTCAGCCGCCACCGGCGCAGCCGCGACCACGCGAGCGCATGGAGGAGCCGCCGCCAGTGAGGTCGCCGCTGCCAGCGAATGGGCCCACGCCGCAGAGCGTAGAGGACAGTCGCCCCATCCCGACAACTATAGAGCCGGTGGCTGAAGATGCGATAGCGCAGGTCATAGAGCAGTTGCGCGGGGGCTGGAAGGACGTCATCCAGGCCTGCCGTGGCAAGGGACAGGGCGTGAAATTCGACGCGCTGCTGCGCAGCGCCCAGCCCCTCACCATCGAGGGGGATACTCTGGTTATCGGCTTCGGATTCACCTTCCACCGCGACAAGGCGAGCCAGGAATTGGAGAATCCGGTCAGCCGAAAGGCCGTCGAGGACGCCGTGGCCCGGGTGGCAGGCCACCGCTTGCGGCTGCGCTGCACACTCGCCGAGCGCCCCAAGCCCGTCCAGCCGAGCGGCCATCTCGTCAGGGATGCGCTACAGATGGGCGCGCGCGTCGCGGACGACAGCGAGCCTTCGTAATGTGCGAGCAGGAGACATGCTATGTTCGATAAGCGGATGCTGAAACAGGCCCAGGAGCTCCAGGCCAAACTGATGAAGGCCCAAGAGGAATTGGGAAAGGCGCTGGTGGAAGGGAGCGCGGGAGGCGGCGCCGTGAAGGTGGTCATCAACGGGCATCAGGAGGTGCAGTCGGTGACCATTGCGCCTGAGGTGGCGAACCCTCAGGACATTGAGATGTTGCAGGACCTGGTGATGGCCGCCATCCGCGACGCCAACGCCAAGGTCAAAGACCTAACCCAGAAGCAACTCGGCTCATTCACCGGTGGGATGAAGATATCTGGGCTGATGTAGCGGAGGTCCCTCTGGCTGAGAGCACTACAGGCAACAACTACCATGAGACGCCCTCGGAGCCTATCGCGCGGCTCATCGAGGAGTTGAACCGGCTGCCCGGCATCGGGCCTAAATCGGCCCAGCGGCTCACGTTCTATCTGATTCGCGCCACACGGGAGCAAGCGGAGAGCCTGGCCAAAGCCGTCCTGGACATCAAGAACAAGGTCGTGTTCTGCTCCCGCTGCCTCAACATCACCGCCACCAACCCCTGCGCCATCTGCGCCGACCCGCGCCGCGACGTCTCCGCCATCTGCGTGGTGGAGGAGCCGCTGGACGTGATGGCCATTGAGCGGACGCGGGCCTTTCGCGGGCTGTACCACGTGCTGCACGGCGTCATCTCCCCCATGAACGGTGTGGGGC
>JACPQI010000172.1 GCA_016190545.1 Chloroflexota bacterium | reverse complement strand
GGGCGACTACGTCTACATCACCAAGGGGCCGGACCGCATCCTGGTGGTGGTGGCCGGCGGCGCGGAACCTTACCACGGGGCCGTGTGCAGCAACTTCGGCGACTGTCAGGCCATCACCAAGCGCATTCCTGCCTAGCCGGGAGGCAACCATGCCGCGTCGAGAGGAAGAGCGGGCGCTCAGGAACAAGGACGACCCCTACTACTGCGTCCACTGCAAGCGCTACCTCGCGCCCGCCGTGTGGGCCGACCACGAGCACAACCCATCGCGGCGGCCGGGCTGGCTGCGCTCGCTACGACGCCTCCTCGGGCTGCGTTGACACGGGCTGGCCCACCTTCAGAAAGGCTGCAAGACTCTTCCATCCGTGACGGGAGTAGCGCCATCCTTCAGCTTCAGGCAATCCCATAATCGTTTCGACCGGGTCTTTGTTGTGCCATTTTGAGGCACGTTCTCCTCAAACGAGCACCGTACGTTCAGACCGGGAGAGTGAAAGGCCCTTTGCCAGCATCAGGGCGATATCTGCCGTCTTTTGGCACGCTCTGGCGACTGGCAGCCACAACACGTGACAGGAAGCCTTCAGGATATGTTCTGTCGCTGGACTTGCTTCTCCTTTGAAGCTTACCGCCACAATCAGGGGCCGATGCAATGGGGGAGCTGTCGCGCGAAAGACGACAGACTCCAGCCCGGATGATGCAGCGAAGATCGCATCAGGCCGGTGTCGCGCTATGAATGCCGAGACCTGCTTCGCCAGCCGGTCTTGCGCCTGCTGGTCGCCGCCGATAGGCAGGCGCAGAATGCGAATCTTATAGCGCTGGCCGGCGTCGCGCAAGGCCCGGACAAATCCTTCGTGGCGTAAGACGTTTGATTGAAGGGTCTCAGCCAGGAGCAGCCCGACTGTTTTACAGGTATTGGACACTACGATGCGCCCTGCCGCCTGGCCGATCTTGTAATTGTCCCATCCAACATACGCGGTGTTCTTGAGCACGGGTGTGGCTATCCGTTGCTGGAAATGGACGACCGGGATTCCCAGTCTAGCTAGTCGGAGCGTTTGCTCGTCCAAGTCGTTCAGGTTCCCGGCAAAGCTTGAAAGGTCGCAAGAAATGATGACCGCGGGTCGCCAACTAGGTATGAGATCGCCCAGATACAGTCTCCGCGCGCCAGAGTTTCCATAGCAGTCCAGAAGCACGACCTCGCAGCCGGCCCGGCTGAGCGCGTTCTGGATTGCGTGCACGGCGATGCGGTATATCTCCTTCCGGAGGTCCCACGCGACGATGACGAACACGCCCAGTTTGGCGGGCGCCCGTTCCACACCAAAGTATTCGCCAACCAGCCTGGACGATAATCCCTGGTCCAGGACAGAGTCAAGAAGCACCCTTCGCAACCGTTCGGGTGGCGTCCCGGCCGACTTCAATTCGGCCAGCAGGGTTTCCAGATTGTCGAACGAGATGCGGGTGCGCCCAGCGCACCAACTGGCTACCGTGTCTTTTGAAACCAGCGCCACATCAGCGACCTTCTTATGGCTCAAGGTCATATCGCGCAGCAGCGCGGTCAATTCTCGATTGAAGCGTTGCCGTAGTCTCATCTCGCCATTCTGTATCAAGGATACAACAGATGGGGCGACATTTGTATCAATTATCAGGTGACATGCTCGGTAACAAGCGAGAGAATTGCCTACACCAGAATAGCTGAGTTGTACTGGCCTCCGGATCGCTAGTCATATGTACGGAGGCGGCGAAAAACTCCTGAGGAGGCTGCGTCATGGCGATAAGGCTGGAGCACATATCGGTCCTGGTGAGAAACTGCGACGAGGCGGTTGCGCGCTGGAAGACCATTTTTGGAGTCGCGGAGCACCGTGATGTGGGGATTGTGGCCCATGAAGGGGTCAAGTGCGCCAAGTTCGCTGTCGGCGGCGTCGACCTGGAATTTATCGAACCCATTGCGCCTGGACCTCAGGCGCGGGCCCTCCAGGCGCGAGGAGAGGGAGTCCACCACCTTAGCTTCACTATCGACAATGTGGACAATGACATACAGCGGTTGCTCTCACAAGAGTTCCAACTCGTGAATACAAACCCGCGCACTGTAGTCGGCCCGCAGTACAGCGTGGGAGGGTCCAGGTACTTTTTCGTGCATCCTCGTTCGGCGAACGGCGTGCTCATTGAATTCAACTCCAAGGACCCCAAGAAACCGACTGCCTAGCGATGCCGCGGGCCGTTCGTGATGTGGAATGTTTAGTCCGTTGAGTAGAAGCGGTGAGCAACGTGAGGGAGTTGGGTCCAGCGATGGGGGAGAAAGGATGATGCCTCTCCAGGGCATTCGCGTCGTGGAGTGGGCGATGTGGATGAGCGCTCCAATGGCTGCCACATGCCTTGGAGACCTGGGGGCGGAAGTCATCAAAATAGAGCAGCCGGGAGTTGGAGACCCCTTGCGTGGCCTGGCGATCATATCGAGTCTGCGGGAGTCCGCCTTGCCAGATGGCCGCCATGCCCTGTTTGAGGCGTACAACCGCAACAAGCGCAGCATGGTGCTCGACCTCAAGAAGGAGCGGGGAAGAGAGATAGCCCATGAGCTTGTGAAATGGGCGGACGTCTTTGTCCACAACTTTCCCCGGGACACCGCTGCCAAGCTAGGGATGGACTACCAAACGCTGTCTCAGGTCAACCCGCGCCTTATTTACGCCACCGCCTCTAGCTACGGGCGGAGAGGGCCTGATGGTGACCTGCACGCCCTGGACCTCGCGGGCATGGCGCGGTCAGGGTACATGACGGGGTTGGCGGGTCTGGGAGACGGTGAGCCTCAGCAAGGAGCAAGCGGTATAGCCGATCAGATGGCGAGCTTCACGCTTGCCCATGGCATCCTGGCCGCCCTCCTTGCACGAGAGCGCCTGGGTGTTGCACAGGAAATTGATGTCTCCTTGCTTGGCAGCATGGTCTATCTGCAGCACACTGCGGTAAGCCTGGCCCTCTTTTTCAATAAGCAGCCAAAGCCGCTGCCCAGGTCGAATCGGCGCATCACGAACCCCATCTACTTCTGGTACAAGTGCAAGGATGACAAATGGCTGGCCCTTCTCATGACCCAGTCGGACCGCTACTGGCCTGACTTCTGCCGGGCTGTTGGGCGGGAGGAGGTGGAGGAGGACCCCAGGTTTGAAAACATGCACAAGAGACAGGACAATGCTCCCGACCTGGTCGTGTTGCTTGAGGGGATGTTCGCCACTAGGACCAGGGAGGAATGGATGGCCACCCTTCGGCGGAGCGGCCTGCCGCACTCTCCCGTCAACAGCATGCTCGATTTGCCCTCAGACCCTCAGGTGGTGGAGAACGACTATATTGTCGACTTCAACCACCCCAGCCTGGGGCAAGTAAAGCTCACCGGTTTCCCGGTGTGGTTCAGCAAGACGCCGTTCTCGGTGAGAAGGGAAGCACCCTTGCATGGCCAGCACACAGAAGAGGTCCTCCAGGAGGTGTTGGGACTGGGCTGGGAAGAGATAACCCGCTTGAAGGAGGAGAGGGTAGTCATCTGAGGTGAGTGTCTATTGAGGGGTCTTTTGGCTATCAGATTTGTGAAGCATGATCGAGGACTGTGAGGCTGAGAAAACCTGGAGAGGTCGCGCAGCGCGCGTGAGAGGGAGGCGTAAGATGCGTACGTTAAGACAGAAGCACGTGTGGTTGTTGGGGCTTGTAGGGGTTGTGGGGTTTTTGGTGACCGCCTGCGGTGGGGCGGAGGAGCCGACTCCTACACCTACCGCCGCACCGCGACAGCCCACAGCTACCCCCGCGGTGACCGCCCGACCCACTGCAGCCCCGGCGCCGACGCCGACAGTGGCCCCGGCTGCTACGCCAACGCCCGTGCGGACGCCCACGTCCGCACCAACAGCAACATCAGCGGCGCCGTCCAAGCCCACCGGCCAGGTTCGCATCGCCCTTGGCGACCTTTCCGAGGAGACGTTCGACCCAGGCCCGGGCAGCACGTTCAGGGGAACATATCTGTACCCCCTGTTTGACAGCATTGTTGGCGCCACGCCGAACGGACGATTGTCAGCTCCGGATGGTCTCGCGAGAGAGTGGAGTGTCAGCGCCGACAATAAGGCCTGGACCTTCCGCCTGCGGGACGGCATCCGATGGCACGACGGCACGGAAATCACCGCCGATGACCTGAAGTTCACCATGGACCGGTACTCGCAGCCTCTGGTCAGGCCCCGCCTGTCCTATCCGGTCATTGTCCAGGGGCTCGACGGTGTGACGGTGAAGGACAAGTACACCGCCGAAGTGCGCTATACGCAGCCGTTCCCCTGGCTCCCTTACTACTTCAGCGGTCTTCTGGCAAACCTGGGCATGATAGTCCCCAAGGCCTACTTCGAACGAGTGGACTTGCAGGGTTTCAACGCCAAACCCATTGGGTCTGGGGCCTACAAGTTCGATGAGCAGTTCTTCGGCTCGTTTATTCGGCTGAAAGCGGTGGACAATCACTGGCGTGTTGGCGTCCCCAAGTATGAGACGATGACTTTCATAAAGGGCCCCGAGTTGAGCACCAGAATCGCGATGCTCAAAGTGGGCCAGGCCGAGGTAGCCTCCATCGACAGGCAATCATCTGTCGACCTGCGCCAGCAGGGGCTTGGCATCCTGGTCAAGGACGGCGACCCACTTCTCACGGGTTGGATGATCGGGCAGTTCAAGGACGGTCCTTTGAGCGACAAGAGGGTCAGGGAGGCCCTGAACCTGGCGGTCAACCGGCAGGAGATCATAGATGGAATCCTTTTCGGTGGCGCCAAGGCGTCGGTCACCTACCCCGTAGGGAGCCGCTCAATCGCAGCCATGACGGTGCCCCCTTACCCCTATGACCTCGCGCGAGCGCGCCAGCTCATCGAGGCGGCGGGCTTCAAGGGAACAACGGTCCGCCAGTGGTCCTTCGTGCAGCAGGCGCTTCCCGAACTTCCGCTTGTGAGCACAGCCCTTGCCAGCATGTGGGCTGACACCGGGCTGAAGATAGAGTTGGCAACGATGGAGTACGCCTCGTGGAGGCTTAATGTCTGGAGAAAGGGAGAGCAAGGGCTGGCCGCTTTCCCGCAGGGGCTGGCGTTCTTTCCTATCTCCTCCTTCGACAGCCTCTACTCAGGCCGGGGCGCCGCCACATTCGTCAAGGATGCAACATTGACTCGCCTCACTGACGAGGCGATTGCAGCCCTAACAGTTGAGGCCCACGTTGCAAAGTTGCAGGAGGCGCAGCGATATATCCGGGACAACCACATGGCTATTCCCATAGCGGAAGTGTCAACACTGTACGCCGCCCGAAAGGGGTTCCCCTCCTGGGATGTGGACACGGCGCTCAAGGTCAGTATGAACTTGGAAGCGATGTACAAGCGCTAACCCTAACGTTCTGAATGGGAGCAGACGATGCAGAGCCTGCCGTCCTTCACCTTGCCTGGCCGCGTTGCGATTGTGACCGGAAGCGGCAAGGGCATAGGCAAAGCCCTGGCCCTGGGACTTGCGCAGTCTGGCGCCCGCCTGGTCATAGTCGCTCGCACACAGGCCGATATCGATGCTGTGGTTGGGGAAATCGAGGCGGCGGGCGGGACTGCCTTCGGCGTCCGCGCTGATGTGACCGTAGAGGAGCAGGTTGAGGAGTTGGTCAAGAAAGCGGTAGCGAAGTTCGATCGCATCGACATCCTGGTCAACAACGTGGGAGGTGGCGACTTCGTGCCGTTGCTTGACCTGAACGAGTCCGCCTGGAACGCCACCATGGACCGCAACCTTCGCAGCGTCTACCTGTGCTGTCGGGCCGTAGGCCGAGTCATGGTGCAACAAAAGAGCGGCAACATCATTAACATCAGTTCCGGCCAAGGGACATGGCCGAGTCCGGGCATCGGGACTCACTATGGCGCTGCCAAGGCCGCAATGCAGACCTTCAGCCAGGCGCTCGCCCAGGAATGGGGGCCTCACAATATCCGGGTCAATGTCGTTGTGCCAGGCTTGGTTGATACGCCGCTTGTGCGGGAGCTTTTCGCTGATAAGCCGGAAAAGGTCCGAGAAACTCTGGCCAAGATCCCCCTCGGCCGAATCAGCCAGCCGGAAGACCTGGTGGGCCCCGTCATATTCTTAGCTTCGGACGCAGCAGCCTACATTACCGGCGCCACTCTGTATGTGCGGGGAGGGCGTTTTGGTTAGGGGATACCCTGCCCCGATGCTCAAATATAAGTGAGTGGAGAGGTGCCTCCACAGTCTCCACCAAGTCACCAACCTGGGCCGGCGGTAACGTACTGCTGCTTCCCGCTCTTCTTGGCCGTGCTATACTGGTGCCCCAACTCGTAAGGAGTAACCCATGGCGGCTACAGAGCGCATCTCCCTCGCTTCCTTGGATGAAGCTACAGAGTATTTTTATAAGCAGGGCTGGACGGACGGCCTTCCCGTGGTGCCGCCCACTGAGGAGAGGGTGGCGCGCTTGCTGGAGGCGTGCCGCCGCAAGCCGGACGATGTGGTGATGGACATCCCGGCGCGTGGCAGGAAGGTCACAGCCGAGAAGGTGGCGATCAACGCCGTCATGGCCGGCTGCCTCCCTGAGTACATGCCCGTGGTCATGGCCGCCGTCGAGGCCATGACCGACCCGGCCTTCAACTTCCACGGCACGCTGAACAGCACTATGGGCGCCGCCGTCATGATCATAGTGAACGGGCCTATCCGCAAGACGCTGGACATCAACTCGGGCGGGAACCTCTTCGGCCAGGGCTGGCGGGCCAACGCCACCATCGGGCGCGCCGTGCGTCTCGTGGTCATGAACGCCTGCGGCGGCACGCCCGGCACCCTGGACCGGGCCACCTTCGGCCACGGCGGCAAGTACAGCTTCTGCTTCGCCGAGAACGAGGAGCTAAGCCCCTGGGAGCCGCTCCACGTGGAGCGCGGCTTCCCGCTGGGCGCCAGCACCGTGACCGTAGCCGCTTCCCTGGCCCCGTTGCAGACCTTCGACCATCTACACCACACGGCCGAGGGCGTGGTGGGCCACATCGGGATGGCCCTCAGCTCCTTCGGCGGACCGCTGCACGAGGCCGTGATCGTTATTTCGCCGGAGCACCTGTGGCACATCAAGCGCGCCGGGTGGAGCAAACGCCAGGTCAAGGAGCACCTCTTCCGCACAGCCAAGACCACCATCGCCTCCCAGAAG
>JACPQI010000176.1 GCA_016190545.1 Chloroflexota bacterium | reverse complement strand
TTGCAGTCTGGTAAGGGCGGGCCATAAGCCCGCCCTGTCTTTTCAGAAGGAGCGCGATATGCCCGCCGACTGCATCTTCTGCAAGATCATCCAGGGCCAGATCAAGAGCGACCAGGTCTACCACGACGACCAGGCCGTCGCCATCCGTGATATCAACCCCAAGGCGCCGGTCCACATCCTGGTCATCCCTATCGACCACATCACGTCGGTGGCCCACGTCGAGCAGGCGCAGGAGCAGCTTCTCGGGCATCTGCTCGTCGTGGCGCGCAAGGTGGCGGAACTGGAGGGCGTCTCAGAGCGCGGCTTCAGGCTCATCGTGAACTGCGGTCAAGACGGCGGCATGGAGGTCTCGCATCTGCACATCCACGTGCTGGGGGGCAGGCCCCTCGGCCCCATGCTGTGCAAGCACGCCTGAACGGAAACAGGCAATCCGTCCGGGCGCGCCTTGACCATCCGCTCGTACTCCGCCTATACTCTACCCACAACTCAAACAGGCGATGGGGCTCGCCGAAATTTCCGCCGTGGCGGGTGATAGCTCCTACCGGAAGGTAGGGGCTTTTTTGTTGGGGGTACGATGAGCGACTTTGAAATCGCAATGATTATGGCGGTCTTGGTGCTGGCGGCCAGCGCTCTCTCCGCGGAACTTGCCATCTCCGTAGCGATCGTCGAGATAGCGCTGGGCGTGGCGGCGGGCAACTTCTTCGACGTGCACAGCACGCCCTGGATCAGCTTCATCGCCGGGTTCGCAAGCATCGTGCTCACCTTCCTCGCCGGGGCCGAGGTCGACATAGACTTGATGCGGTCAAAATTCAGGGCAAGCGCGCTGATCGGCGGTCTCTCCTTTCTGCTTCCCTTCCTGGGCGTGTTTGCCTTCGCGTATTGGGGCGTGGGGTGGACATACAAGGCCTCGTTGATTGCGGGTATCGCCCTCTCGACCACGTCTCTCGCGGTGGTCTACGCCGTGCTTGTGGAAACGGGGCTTACCAATACGACGACCGGCAAACTGATCATGGCCTCCACCTTTGTGACGGACTTCGGGACGGCGATGGCCCTGAGCATATTCTTCGTCAAGCCCAATCTCTGGATGATCGCCTTTGTAGCAGTGTCGTTGGCGATCATCTTTGGGGTGCCGAGAATCTACAACCCCTTTGCGCGGAGGTACGCCGAGCGTGTGACGGAGCCCGTGCTCAAGCTTGTTTTCGCGGCCCTCTTCATCCTGATGTTCTTCGGGGACAAGGCAAACAGCCATGCCGTGCTGCCAGCATTCTTGTTTGGCCTTGCCTACTCCCGAAAGTTCGCCCAGAACAGGACCGAGCAGCAGCGGTTCAGGGTGGTGGCCTTCGCCTTCCTCACCCCCTTCTTCTTCTTCAAGGGCGGACTCAACGTGTCCCTATCGGCTGTCGCATCCGGTTTCGGGCTACTCGTGGCCTTCATGGCGCTCAAGCTTGTGACCAAATTCGTGGGGGTATACCCGCTGGCCCGGCGCTACGTGCCCAGAGAGGCGTGGTTCACTACGCTGCTCATGAGCACAGGCCTCACTTTCGGCACCATATCGAGTCTCTACGGGCTCAATGCGGGGATCATTGACCAGAAGCAGTTTTCGGTGCTGGTAACCGTTGTGATTCTCAGCGCCGTGCTCCCCACGTTCATCGCGCAGCGGTTCTTCAATCCCGCGCACCTGATGGCCCAGTTGAAGGCCGCAAGCCATTGGCCCGCCTTCGCACAAAAGCGACCGGAGTCTGGTCCCGCAAAGGAGTAGGCCATGTTCAAAAAAGTCCTGGTCGGATACGATGGTTCGCCCGGCTCCCGAACCGCACTGTCCGCCGCGCTTGAGATGAGCAGGAGCAGCGACGTTCAACTCTGGTGCGTTTCCGTGGAAGAGAACCTTCCTGCTTATGCGAGCACCGTAGGCGAGGTGCAGGAGGAGAAGGAGCGAGCGAACCAGGTCTTTCAGGCCCTGCATCGGGAGGCCACCGAAAAAGCCGCCGACCTGGGCATTCACCTGCACACCCGGCTCCTGGCAGGATACCCGGCGAAGGCCATTGTCGCCTTTGCACAAGAGGGCGGCTTCGACCTGATCGTCCTGGGCCACAGTGGCCGCTCAGGCGTCTGGGGCAATTTCCTTGGCTCTACCGCCGAGAAAGTGACACGCCATGCCCCCTGCTCGGTGTTGGTGGCGCGATGATGGGAGGCGAGTATGCAACGGGAAGAGCACGCCAGACTCTTTAGAGGGACCAGTACCCGTACGTTCACCCTGACTGTCTTGGAAGAAACGTGCGAGGTAGTGCGCCAAATTGCCGCAGAGAACGGGTGGACAGAGGACGAGGCGAATCTCATCATCTTCGTCAACGGCGTCAGCTACCTCCAGGGCACAGCCGTCTTGGAAAAGGTGAGCGCCGGGCAACGAGACGTTGCCCAGACACTCGAGAAACTGGCCAAGGACCTCCAGCAGTACATGTCCATGTACTCCGTCATGAAGTACCAGGCGTTTTTAAAGACCAGGGACAACGAAAGCATGGACATGATCGTGAACGCCCTGCGCGCCGAGAACACTGGCCGCAAGAATAGGAACGACATGTTCAGGGAGGAGGAAGAAAGGCTGAAGCGTGAGCTAGCGCATCTACGGAGCGAGAAGGAGGCGCTGGAAGTGAAAGTTGCTGAGCTCTCCGTCGCGCTCGAGGTGTCAACACAGCAGCGCCGACCTCTCGGAAGTCGGCCCCGGACCTGGTGGGGCTGGCTTCCCGGCCTGTTTTCTTGGAGAAGGTAGAAAGATCCGCTTTACCCCGAAGCCTGTTCTCAACGAACTTCTTGAGCATCTACGGCAGGGCCAGGGGGAATAGCGTTGCACGAGCTCCTCATCGCTCTCATCGTAGGTATTGCCGCCCTAGCGGCTTCCACTGTGGCAGCCGTGGTCGGTTTCGGTGGGGCTGCCATCATGCTGCCTATTTTGGTGGGGGTTTTCGGGGTTCGGGATGCCATTCCCATTCTTACCGTATCGCAGTTGATAGGAAACCTTTCGCGGGTATGGTTTAACAAAAGCGGGATCTCCGTGCCTGTGGTGAGATGGTTTGCGCTGGGAGCTGTGCCAACGGCGACCCTTGGTGGCATCGTCTTCGCTACAGCGCCGGTCGCCGCACTGACAAGGGTGCTGGGCGTCTTCCTGCTGGTAACGGTAGCCTACAGGCACACTCCCTGGGGGAAGCGTTTACGCATCCGCCTCCGGGGTTTTCTCCCGCTGGGGGCAATGTCAGGAGCAATATCTGCACTGGTGGGGACTGTGGGACCGTTCATGGCGCCTTTCTTTCTTGCTTACGGCCTGGCTAAGGGCGCTTACATTGGCACAGAAGCTCTGTCTACTGTCGTCATGCACATGACCAAGTTAAGCGTCTACGGCGGCTACGCCCTGCTCGGGACACATACTGCCCTGGTAGGAGTCGCTATCGGTGCGATCATGTTCATTGGGTCTTATGTGGGGAAACAGATCCTTAACCGACTACCAAAGGGACTTTTTCCTTATCTCATTGAGGCGGTACTCAGCGCCGCAGGCCTTCTCTTTATTATTAGGGGGAAGTAACCTGCTGATGGCTAGGAGCCTCTGTCAGGAAGCGTTAGTACATCACGTAGCCGCCGTTGATGTGCACCACCTGGCCCGTGATAAACCCAGCCTTCTCCGACGCCAGGTAGCAGCACAGCCAGGCCACTTCCTCGGGCTCGCCCACCCGCTTCACGGCGGACCTGACCACCCATGGCGTCGCAGACCAGTTAGGGAAGTGTGCAGCCAAACGGCTGGTGAGGATCGCGCCCGGGTCCACCGTGTTCACCGTGATGCCGTGCCGCCCCTCCTCCTTGGCCAGGGACTTGGTCAGGCCATGCAGCCCGGACTTGCAGGTCACGTTGTGGATGTGCTTGGGGGAGTCCAAAGCCATGTCGACGGGGGCGCCCATAAACCCGTCCATGCCCGACATGTGGATGATCCTGCCCCAGCCGCGTTTTCTCATGTGTGGGACGATGGCCTTCGCCAGGTAGAAGGCCGCGCTCAGGTTGGTGCGGATGATAATGTCCCAGTCCTCGTAGCTTATCTCGTCCAGGCTCTGGTTCAGCCGCAGGCCCACGTTGCTGATGTAGATATCGATGCCGCCAAAGGCTGTTACGGTCTCTTCCACCATTCGATTGACCTGGTGAGGGTCGCCCACGTCGGCCATGCACACTAGGGCCTTGGCCCCCAGCTTGCGCACCGCGCCCGCAACCTCTTCGCACTCGTCACGTTTGCTATGGCCGTTGACCACCACGTTGGCGCCGCACTTGGCGAACTCCAGCACAATGGCCCGACCGATGTTACGACCGGAGCCTGTCACCAGCACCGTCTTGCCGCGAAAGTCCTCGCTGGGACGCTGGCGCTCGACCTCCGGTCGCGGCCACCGGCCCTGAACATCCTTTTCCACTGCACCCTCCTTGTTGTAAACCGGCTGTTGCTTTTCGTTCGTCAGGATAGCACGAGTGGGCAAGAGGAAGCTCGGCCCATCACTCCACTTGACGCCCTCATCCCGATTCCGCTAAGGTGGTTATGCGGAGCCTCCGATGAAGGACGACAATATGCAGTACTCGCGCGAGCTATTGAAGGGAAACACGGAAGCCTTGCTCCTGTCCATCCTGGCCCGAGAGCCGCGCTACGGCTACCAGATGGTCAAGGAGATCGGGCAGATCAGCGGAGGCTATTTCCGCTTTCGGGAAGGCACCTTGTACCCAGCCCTGCACCGCTTGGAGAGCGACGGGCTGGTCAGGGGTGAATGGCAGACCTCCCCCGCCGGCATGCAGCGCCGCTACTACTACATCACGGAGAAGGGCCGCCGCTCTCTGGCGCGACTGTCTAAAGAGTGGGCCAGTTTCTCCAGAGCCATGAACCTGGTCGTGCAGCAGAGTTAGGCGCCGCCATGGAACGAGCCGTCACTCATTACCTTGAACAGGTTCGCGCCGAGCTCCGCCTGCCACCAGGCGAAGAGCGCCACATCATCGGCGAGGTCTGCCTACATCTGGAGGACGAGGTCCGTGACCTTATGCTAGGGGGCCTGGGCCGGCATGAGGCCGCCGCCGTCGCCCGTCAGCGCCTGGGGCACCCCAAGGCCCTGGGTCGCCGGCTCTACGCGGCCCATCATCGCGGCTCCTGGCGGCAGGCCCTTTATGCGGCGGGACCCCACCTGGTGCTCGCCCTCATCATCTCCTGGCAGCTCCAGCCTCAGTTCCTGGCCATCGCTGGTTTCCTGGCCTTCACCACCATGTTTACCCTGGTGGGCTTGTGGAAAGGCAAACCGGCCTGGTTCTACGCCTGGGCTGGGTATGCCTTGGCAGCTCCCCTGGCGGCGGGTGCCATCGCCGTGTCCACCCTCATGCGGGCCGCTTCCAGCTTCCTTAGCGGCCAGCACCCACCCTTGCACCCCCTGGCCTATGCGGGCCTTCTCATCTACCTCGCGGTCCTGGCTGGCCTCCTGTCCCGAATCGCCGTGCGCGTTGTGCGGCGCGACTGGACCCTGGCATCCCTCATGGTGGTACCGCTGCCCCTTCTGATCTGGCTCCTGCTATCCCTGCAAAGCTCGGCGAAGGACGCAGTCTTCGCCCTGCCCGATTTTCCGCTGAGTCCCGCATCCTCCGCTGTGTCCCTGCTGGCGCTGGCCGGGGTCGCTGTCGGTTTCGTCCGCTTCCGACAGCGCCTCGTCAAAGTGTGGATGCTGCTGACCATAGCGCCGGCGTTTGTCCTCATCGGCCTGGGCGACGGCTCGACTGCCAGCGTCGCCGGCGCGTTCGCTCTGGCCTTCCTCTCGCTTGCGCTCTTGCTTAGCCCCGCGCTCCTTGACCACAAGGCCCGCGACGTCACGAACGAAGTAGAGCGCTGGGGCGACATTGTCCACTACTCCGGCCATGCAGAGCGGTAGACCAGCTTGACCAACCAGCCCGCTGGAACCACCCGACGCACCATCGGTCTCGTCACCGATAGCACCGCGTGCCTTCCGAAGCCCCTGGTGGAGCGCTATGGCATTCGCATCGCACCCTTCAGCTTCATCTTCGGCGACCAGGTCTACCGCGACGACGAGAATGCCAGGCCGCAGGACTTCTACCGGCTATTGCGCGGCAGCAAAGAGCAGCCCAAGACCTCGCCGGCCTCGCCGGGCACGTACCTTTCGCTGTACCAGGAGTTGGAGAGCCGCTATCCGGCCATTCTCTGTGTCACCCTCCACGCCCGTCTCAGCTCCCTCTACAACTCAGCCACAGTCGCCGCCGATATGGCGATGGAGAGCAACCCTGCAACTCAGATTGTGGTGGTCGACTCCGCCACGGCGTCCATGGCTGCTGGCTTCCTTGTGCTAGCCGCCTCGGAAGCGGCGGAGCGCGGCGCATCCCTACAGGAGGTGACGGAGGTGGTGGAGCGGCTCAAGTCCAAGGTGCGTCTGGTGGCCGTGCTGGACACCTTCGACTACCTGGCCCGCAGCAAGCGCATCCCCAAGGTAGGGGCGTGGGCCGCTTCCCTGCTCAACGTCAAGCCCATTCTGGGCATTCGCGGTGGCGATGTAGGGCTGCACGGGCGCGCCTACAGTAAGCGAGGCGCGCTGCGCAAGCTCGAAGAGATGGTAGGCAAGGAGGCGGCGAACGGTGGCAAGCTCCATGCCGCCGTCATCCATACCGAGGCCGAGGACGAGGCCCGCGCCTTCCGCGACCGCATCGCCGGGTTGTTCGATTGCGCCGAGCTGCACGTGTGCCCCTTTACGCCGGTGATGGGGATGTATACCGGTCCTGGCCTGGTGGGCGTGGCCTATTACGTGGAGTAGGGCGAGGGTCCCGGCGGAGAGGCCAAAGGAAAAAGCAACGTACCAACTGTTAGTGTGATAATGTCGCGCGGCCTTGCGAAGGCTCAAGTGATACACCTATGGACTACAGGACGGCGCTGGTGGGATAACGCCCTCCATCCTCCAGTACACTGGTGTCATGAAGCGCCAGGACATCGCCGCCCAGACACAAGCTGACCTCGATACGCTGCGTCGAAGCCTGGGCCCATTGCCAGCGCCTTTAGCCAGACCGGCGCTCATCATGGTGAGCGGCTTGCCCGGCACCGGCAAGTCGACCTTCGCTCGCGGGCTGGCCCAACGGCTACCGCTGGCGGTCCTGGAAAGCGACCGCTTGCGCCAGGCCCTGTGGCGCCTGCCCACCCACTCGCCGGAGGAGAGCCAGCGCCTGTTTGCCCTCATTCACTTGCTGGCCGAGGAATTGCTGCGCCAGGGGTATGGCGTGCTGCTGGACGCCACAAACCTCCAGGAGAAGAACCGGGAGCATTTGTACCGCATCGCCGACCAGGCGGGAGCGAAGCTGGTCATTGTGTGGACGGAGGCGCCGCCCGACGTAGTGCGGGAGCGCCTCCGCCATCGCGTCACGGGCCGCTCGGCGGACGACCGTTCGACCGCAGACTGGGAGGTGTACCAGCGCTTGAGGCCCACGGCGGAGCGCATCCGTCGCAGATTCTTCCGGGTGGACACGAGCAGGGACATTAGGCTGGCGCTGGACAAGGTGGAGCGGGAGGTCAGACGATGGGTGAAGGGCTAGATGCGTTGGGGCTTCAATGCAACCGGAGCAGCGTGTTATCCCGACCAAACAGTAGCGAGAGGAACCAATCCAACCCCACCCGGATACGGTTGTAGCCGTGGGGCAGCAGGGCGAGATACCCAGCCAGCCAGAGGGCACGGGCCGGAAAGCCGTAGAGGCGGACTCCGAAAAGTTTGATGGCGGCACAGCGAGGTCCCAGGGAGACCATGTCCGCCATCCAAGGTGCTGCGAAAGTTCGTTTCGGCTGGCCCTTCAAATCAGCTATGATGTTCTTCACAACCGTCCCCGGCTGCCGCACCGCAACGTGGGCTCGCGCGGGGAGCGGCCTCCCGTTTTTGGAGTTTGTGACATGCGCGTTGTCCCCCAAAGCATACGCCCCACGCGCGCCCGGAATCTCCAGATAGGGATTGACGATGACTCGTCCAAGCTCGTCTTTCTCTACTGGTAGCCCGGCGACAACAGGGCTGGCCTCCATACCCGGGCTCCACACCACAGTACGAGTCGCCACATGTTCCCCATTCTCCAGTTCGATCCCTCCTTCCCAGACCCCGGTCACCTTGGCGCTGAGCTTGACCTCGATCCCCTTCTTGCGGAGGTGGGAAAGAGCGTACCGCGCGATGTGGTCGTCCATGTCCGGAAGTAGCTTGTCCTCACTGCTCACGAGAATAATGCGGATGCGGGAACGGTCTATCTCCCGGTAGTGCCTGGCAAGCGCGCCGAGGATAAAGTCCCGCATTTCGGCTACTATTTGCACTCCTATAGCGCCGCCCCCAACTACCACGAAAGTCAGAAGCGCCTGCCGCTTGTCAGCGCCTGCCTCCGCCTTTTCAAAGAGCTGGATAATGTGATTGCGCAGGTAGATGCCGTCGTACAACGTCCTCAACGCAAAAACATCAGGGGATTGGAAGGAAGGAGGCAAGGGCTCCGGAACGCCGCCCAAGGCCAACACGACGTAGTCATAGGGAATCATGCCGGCGTCTGTGTGCACAAGCTTTTCCGCCAGATCCACGGAAAAGACCTCGGTGGTCAGCAGGCGGAACTTCTTCCGCCCCCGCAAGGCCCTGATAGGGAGGGCGATGTGCCGGGTCTCGATAGTGCCGGCAGCGACCTCGTGGAGCAGCGGAGCAAACAGGAAAAAGTTGTCCCGATTTATGAGGGTGACTTCCACGCCGGGGTTCCGGCCCAGGACCTTTGCAAGGCGAAGCGTAGAGTAAATCCCTCCGAACCCTCCTCCCAGCACCACGATTCGTGCCGGCCCAGTGATATGACGTCTCCGCAGCCTCTCTCTGAGCGTATGCCATGACAGCTTGAACTGGAATCCTGGGGCCAACGCTGTCCGCAAGAGCTGGCCATAGGTATCGCTTCCTGTGAACATGCCCCACACCACATTGTTGAAAGGACGACGGGGTTTGGCTGCGGCCCGCTCCTTCTGCGCCAAGTGGGCATGGGCGCGAAACACGGAAGGGCTATCCTTGATACGCCCGTGGAGCCGGAACAGCAGGCGGCCGTAGGCGTTGTCACGATTGAGCGCGCTCACAGTAGGCTGGTAGTGACGACGGAAAGCCGCTCTGGATACCCCGTGATAGACAGCGGTATGGGCAGCTTGGCGGGCGGTGGTCAATGCAGCTCCAATGCCATCCTTGTAGAGCCGGGTGACGCCAGCGTCGCCCACCGTGACAAACCCGTCGCCGAAGGGGGAGGCCGCCTGTCCCACAGAGATGAGGGGCCGGCAGCCACAGGCTTTCCGGTAGGGGAAGGGGAGAGTCGCCTGGACCAACGGGTGCGACAGGAACTCCGCGACGGATGGCAGTTGCCGATGGCCCAGCAGCGACACATTGATGAGTTCCCCTTTCGGGACCAGCGTTCCAAACACCAAGGGTGAGCGTGGGAACAAGAACACCTTGACCGTTGCCCCAAAAAACTCCTCCACGTCCTCGCGGCGGGCTAGGAGTTCATCTTGAGACATGCGAAGGGTGGCAGGCGGCCGGTAGTCAATTCCTTCGACCTTCATAGGAAGACCGTTTACGCCGGTGCACAAGGCGATCAAGCGGTATTCGCGCCAGCCTTCGGCGGAGAACACCGCCGGCCGAGGGGTGAGCCGCAGCCCGCGCACACGAAGGCGTAGGAGTCGAGCGCCCCGGCGCTCCGCCTCACCCAGAAGAAAGCGGTCGAAGCTTGTCTCAGGAGGCACTGGGGCGTAACGGGGACCTCCCCCGCGATAGACGCTTATAGTGGCTTCGGTGGCTTGCGGATTGGTAATTTCAATCGTGCCGAAGGGGCTGACAAGGAGGTACCGTTGGATGCGGCCAAGCACTACTGTCTCAGGAAGTTCCAAGCCCAACTCTTTCATCCCCCGCAGTGCGCGGGTGGAGAGAATGCCCGCGCACCGGTTGCAGCCAAGCGGGCCTGGCAGGGAGAAATCCCGGGGTTCGTAGATGTCCACCTCCAGGGGCAGACGCTCGCGGCGCGCAAACTCCATCACGTGAAGCGCGAAGAAGCTCCCCGCCGGCCCGCCGCCAACGACAGCAACTCTCGAACCCGGCCTCAACTCCATACCGGTCTGCATCTCGCGCCCCCCCCGGCCTGCCGTTTTTGCCCCTCCATCATAAGGGGTTGTAACGGGAGTGGGCAACAGGCCGGTAATCCATCATCTCGAAACGGTCACTATTACAGATTTGATGGAGGTTATGTGGAACGCGGCCTTGTTCCAGATGGGAAGAAGACCGGAGGCCGGCACAGGCACTATAATGCCAACGGCCCGCTGGTGCGCCTCGGGACCCGGCGCTTGTGCGATGTGCCTAGACGCTGATCCGTGAACCGATGTCTGAAGGTGCAAGGAAGACCCCCTCTGCCGGGACGCGGTGAGCCGCATGGGAGGAGGCCGGCAATGAAAGTAGACTTCGGCACGCAATTCGAAATGCCCCGGGACTGGGACCTGGAAAAGGCCAGGCGGACCTTGCAAGAGCTGGAGGGCCTAGGCTTCCTCCGCATCAGCCACGGAGACACCCCCTCTGTGCTGCCGGAGTGCTATGTCGTCCTCACGCTTATGGCGCTGAACACCCAGCGAGTCCAGATCGGCCCTCTGGTGACCAACCCCCTCTTGCGGGAACCCTCAGTCATCGCGGCGGCCCTGGCCACGGTGGACGGCATCTCCAATGGGCGGGCGGTCCTCGCCGTCTCCACCGGGGATAGCGCTCTGTTCGGCATCGGCCTGCGCCCGGCCTCGCTGGAGCAGCTCAAGGAATACGTGCTGGCGGTGAGAGGTCTTCTGCGCAAGGGGGAAGCCCGATACCAGGGCCGGCAGCACCACATCTTTTGGAGTAGCCTGTTCCGCCGCCGCGACATTCCCATCTACATCGTGGCCGAAGGGCCCAAGACCCTTCGCCTCGCGGGCCAGATTGCGGACGGCGTGGTGATCGGAAGCGGCCTCTTGACCGAGGTCGTGGCGGATGCCAAAGAAGCGATTCACCAAGGCGCGCGAGAGGCTGGCAGAGACCCGGAGTCCCTCGACCTGTGGTGGCATGCCCGCGGCAATATCGAACGCGACCGCCGCAAAGCCGTCGAGGCGCTCATGTCCCAGCTCGCGTCTATAGCGAACCACGCCACTCGCTTTACGCTGGAAGGCAAGCGGGTGCCGAACGAGTTGCACGGCGCCTTCAAGGAATTGCACCGCCGCTACGAGTATTCGCAACACACCGCCATGACAGCGCGCAACCCCAACGCCGCGCTTCTCGAAGAGATGGGGCTGTCGGACTATGTCGCTGAGCGCTGGGGCCTGGTGGGAACGGCTGACGACATCATCGAAAGAGTAAACCGACTGGCGACGTATGGAGTGAAGAAGCTGTGGCTGGGCGGTCTCATGCGCCGGCCTGAAACATCGACGATGTTCGGCCAGCAGGTTCTACCCCACTTCCGCGTGTGACCTTCCAATGTCAACGCCGGCGGCCCCCCTTGCCGCATCGGGGTCTATAATGCCAAGCGCCATGCGCATGCGAAGGGCCTTTATGCCCACCATCTTTGTCCTATCTGCTCTTGCCGCTATCGGGTGGATGGCCTTCCTCTGGTACCTGTCCTCTCGCTCCACCGTCCCGGTTCCGGGCAACGGCGAAACGCAGTTCACCCTGCGGAAGCTGGGCCATGCTGCGGCCTACGCAGTCCTCGGCGTCTTCGCCTTGACCTCCACGCGACAGGTCATGCGGCGCGAGTGGGCCTACGCCAGCGCTATCCTCGTCGTCCTTGTCTACGCTGTGATCGACGAAACGCACCAGACCTACACGCCCGGCCGGGTCGGCTCCGAGCGCGATGTCCTCATCGACGTAGCGGGCGGCCTGGGGGCCGTGGCCGTGGCTTGGGCCATACGCCAGATTGCCAGGAAACGGCGCTTCCGCCACACGCCCATCGGGCGTGTCATCCGCGCCATCTGGTAAGCTGGGGCCATCCGCCCGCTAGCGGAGGTGGTAGTGCGCATAGCCGTAGTGCTCGTAGCCGTGGTGGCCCTGGGCCTGGCGCTGGCCTTGCAGCCTGTGGCGGCCCAGACGCCGACCATCCCGCCAGCACCCCGGCCACCCACGCCTCCAGCGACGACTCCACCCCCCGCAAGCGCCCAGGACAGCGCCCCATCGTGGCGGTTGGCGCCATTGACCATGGAGCAGTGGTTCACGCTGGGCCCCCAGGCGCGGGTGTCCACGCCAGGTGGCCAGCAAGCGATTCCCGGCGGCCCCGTCACGTTTACCCAGGAGCGCCGCGCTTCCATCACGCTCCGCGTCGCAATGCCCCAGGCCCTTGCCGCCGAGGCCTTGCGCATCGACGACCCGTCGGGCATCACCCTGACGCGCGATAGAGAGACACCGACCACCGGCACGTTGGCGGCGAGTCGGACTGACCCTTCGGCGCGCCTGGCGCTGACCGTGCGGGCCATCGCCGCCACGGACACGGGCCTGACAGCGACGCTCTCCGGCGTGATGCTGACCGCCGGCCCAGTCACGGTGCAGGCGCCGTCCAGCACGGTGGTGGTGACGGTGACGACGGCGCTAGCCGGGCTGCCCGCCGCAATAGGTTTTGAGATAGCAGCCGCCCCGACGCTGGGGGGCCGGGAGGTGGAGCAGGCTGTCGCTGCCCTGGCCGCGTCGCGGGGCTTCAAGCGAGCGGTCATAGGACCGGTGGTGGCATACACAGACCTCTCCGCTTATGGCGGAGCGCCCGTGTCCGACAACCTGGTGGTGCGGATAGAAGCGGCTACGCGCTGGGCGCCAAGTGGGAAGCGGGCGGAGGTGCGCATGGTGCGCTTCGGGCCGACCGGCGGGCTG
>JACPQI010000171.1 GCA_016190545.1 Chloroflexota bacterium | reverse complement strand
GGACGCGGGAGTAGACCTCGCTGCCCGCCACCAGCACGTTGCGGTAGGTCCCCGCCTGCACGAAGGCGAAGGCGGTGGCGAGGGCGTACATGAAGCCGCTGCAGGCCGCGTTCACATCGAAGCAGGCGGCCCTGGGGGCGTTGAGGTCCCTCTGCACCAGGGTGGCGCAGGCCGGCATGATGCTGTTGGGCGAGGAGGTAGCCAGAATAATCAGGTCCAGGGCGCCGGGTTCAACCCGAGCGATGCTCAGGGCCTGCCGCGCCGCCTGCACCGCCATGCTGGACGCCGTCTCCGCATCGGAGGCGATGCGCCGCTCGCGGATGCCGGTCCGCGTCACAATCCATTCGGCGGACGTGTCCAGCGTCTGCTCAAGCTGATGGTTGGTGAGGACGCGGTCTGGGATGTACTTGCCCCAGCCGGTTACGCGTGGATGCATGAACGGCCTTCAACGGCTCCCTGACAGGTTGGTCTTGCTTCGGTAGGCAAACGTGCGTCACCTTCCCTGGAGGCGAAATCCGAGCGAGTATAACAAACCTGCGCAGGGAGGGTCAATGCGTGCCTATTCGAGTTCCCCTTCGTCTGGGCGCCGCTGGGCCATATGCAAAGGTCGCCGGATAGCGGTGAAACACGCTTACTTGGGCAGCGCGGCCAGGGCCTGCTTGACCTCTTCGTAGTTGGGCTCCACCGAGGGTTGCGGGGCTACCCAGGCATAGCGGACAGTGCCTTCCTTGTCCAGGACAAAGGCGGCCCGTTTGGCGGCTACATAGCCCTCCAGCCCCGCCAGGTTGGGGAGGGCCACGTCATACTGCTTGACGGCCTGGCGGTTGAAGTCGCTCAGGATGGGAAAGTTGAGCTGGTTCTGGTCGGCCCACGCCTTCTGGGAGAAGGGCGGGTCCACGCTGATGCCCAGCACCTGGGCGTTGAGGCTGTTGAATTGGGAGATGCTGTCGCGGAAGGTGCACATCTCCTTGGTGCAGACGCCGGTGAACGCGCCCGGGAAGAAGGCGAGGACCACGTTCTTTCCCTTGAACTCGCTCAGCTTGCGAAGCTTCTTGTCGGCGTCGAACAGAGCAAACTCTGGGGCCTTCTGCCCCACCTGTACGGACATAAGAGACCTCCTTCTCTTGGACAGGCCGCAAGGCCTGGTTCATATCGTGACGGAAGCCATTCTACCATGCGTGGCGTGTCTACCTCTTGGAGGGGTTGCCAGGTTTGATATACTAAAAGGCTGTCCGAAACCTGCGCCGCCGGGGAGTGCAGATGGGTAAGGCCCCTCTGCCGGGGGTCTGGGGGTGTTCTCCAGACCCTCTTACCTCCCCCGCTCCATTGCCAAGGGAGTGGGGGACAAAGGGGGTAGAGGATATTCGGGTAGGCGCTAAGTGGGTTAGTGCAAAGTATGCCTATTTACGAGTACGGGTGCGCCGCCTGCGGTGAGGTCAGCAGTGTCTTGCTGCGCAGCTACTCGCCGCCTGACTCCGTTGCCTGCGAGCGCTGCGGCAACACCGCGACGCAGCGTCTGGTCTCCCGCGTGGCTTACAAGATGGCCTACCGGCCCAAGTACGGCGAGGACTTCACGGAGAAGGCGCTGCCCTTCCTCAAGAGCAAGTTCAAGAAGGAGTTTGCGGAGGGGGGAGCGAAGGAGTCGGAGGAGGCGAAGGCCTTCCGCATCAACGAGGCCATCGGCGAGCAGATGGACCGGGTGATCACCAAGCAGATGAAAGAGATCAGCCAGCGGTCCTAGGCTACGGCTCGTGCCATCCGGCTTTGCACCAAAACGTCATTCTGAGCCCCGATGCAATCGGGGCTCAGAATCTGGGGGGGGCTCATGAGAAGAATCCTGTCTCCCCAGACCCTTCGCTGTGTTCAGGGTGACATGCCAACCGCCACTTTTCGTGCAAAGCTGCGCCATCTCTTGCCTTCCTGGTCAGTTTCGGTCCTCCGTTGTCAGCCGCAGAGCAGGCGTGAGGGCGAGCCATCGCGAGTCCAGATGCCGGGTATGCGCGCGCTGCAGGACGGGCAGTGTCCACCGCTCTCCTCCAGGGCGTTCCCGTAGACAGTAAAGCCAACCCGCTCCACCAGCAGCGCCTTGCAGGCGGGGCAGTAAGTGTTTTCGAACTCGCTCACCTGGCCGGGCAGGTTGCCTGCATAGACGTAGCGCAGCCCCCGCTCCTTGCCGATGCGGGCTGCTCGGAGCAGGGCCACCGCTGTGGTGTTGTCGTGGTCGAGCATCTTGTAGTCCTGGTGATAGGCTGTGATGTGCCAGGGGATGTCCGGCGAGACAGTGGCCAGGAAATCTGCGGCGTTCCGCAACTCGTCGTCCGTGTCGTTGAAGCCGGGCACCACCAAGGTCACTATCTCCACCCAGAAGCCCATCTCCCACAGCAGGCGGATAGTGGAAAGGACGGTGTCCAGCTTGCCGCCGAGTTGCCGGTAGCTCTTGTCCGACATGGACTTGAGGTCGACTTTGTAGGC
>JACPQI010000170.1 GCA_016190545.1 Chloroflexota bacterium | reverse complement strand
GTCCGGCTCATCGACCTTGGCGCGGAGCCTTTCCTGGTCACCTCCGCCGTCATCGGCAGCATCGCCCAGCGGCTGGTGCGCAAGGTCTGCACCTACTGCAAGACCATGACCAGGGTGTCGCCGCCGGAGGCCGCCGCCTACCAGAACGAGATGGGAGAGGTCCGCAACGACTTCTATGTGGGGCGCGGCTGCAACATGTGCTCCCGCAGCGGGTACCTGGGACGCATCGGCGTCTACGAGGTCCTGTCTATCACAGACCCAATCCGCGCTCTCATCAACCGCAATGCCACGGCAGGTGAAATCCGGGCAGAAGCCATTCGCAACGGCATGATCAGCATGCGCCGGGACGGCATGACCAAAGCTCGGGACGGCATCACCACCTCGGCGGACGTCCTCAGCCGCGTGTACAGCATCGTCTAACGCCGGCTATACGCGACAATCCTCCACCCCACCTGTCTGATTCCATAGCCAGCCTGCCGTACGCTGGTATATACTGAATCCACGGGCGGAAAGACTATGCAGCTACGCTACGTGGCATACAACACAGACGGCCAGCGCGTGGTGGGCCAGCTTGAAGCAGAGTCGCGGGAAAGCGCCGAGACCCTGCTGACTCAGTCCGGCCTGTTGGTCACCCAGATTTCCAAAGCCGCCAAGCTGCCCAGCCGCCATGAGATGCTGCCCACGCTCTTCGGCCTCAAACCGCAGCACATCATCAACTTCTATCGCGGCCTGGCCACTCTCCTGGAGTCAGGCGTCTCCTTGCGTCAAACCCTCCGCGTCATCTACGAACAATCCCCTCATCCCGTCCTGAAGGACGCCATCCGACAGACCCAGCGCTCCGTGGAAGAGGGTCTCCTGCTTTCTGAAGCATTCGCTCAATCGCCCAAGGTCTTCAAGTCCCTGCACGTGCGCCGCATCAAGATCGCGGAGGGCGCGGGCCGTCTGGCACCCGAACTCAACCGCATCGCCAGCGACGAGCAGAAGGAGATGGAGGCCAGGCAGAAAGTCACCAAGGCCCTAGCCTACCCGGCCCTGGTGCTCATCATGTCCAGCGTGGCGATCTTTGTGCTCATCACGTTTTCCCTGCCCGCCATGGCCGGCCTGTTCAATGAGTTCGGCGCCAAGATGCCGTTCCTCAGCCGGGTCCTGGTCTACGTGGGCGATTTTGGCTCTGCTCACGGTGGTCAGACCATCATGGTCTTGTTCGTGCTCCTTGCGGCGGGATGGTATTACAGCCGCACCCCTGCGGGCAAGAAACGTGTTGATCACATCCTGTCCAAGCTCCCCGCTGTTCGCTCGGTCATCCAGGCCCGCCTCGCCGCCTGGTTCACAGGCACCCTGTCCACCCTCACAGAGGGCGGCATCCGTCTCATCGAAGCTATCGACCTCATGATCGAAAATGCGCCGAACGACGTGCTGCGTAAGGCCCTGGTCACCATGCGCGAAGACCTGCTGAACGGCGCCAATCTCTCCACTGCGGTGAGCAAACAGAAGGTCTTCCCGGCCTTGGTCCGCCAGTCCATTGCCGTAGCGGAAGAGTCCGGCAACATGGTGACACAACTCACCGTGGCCGCCAAGTTCTATGAGGAGGACGCGGACCGGAAAATAGCCCAGCTTACCGGCGTCATAGAACCTGCCATCATCCTGGCCGTTGGCGCCGTGGTGGGCACTGTGGGTGTCACCGTCGTTAGCACGGTCTATTCTCTGCTCCCGGCCATAAACAAGTAGTTATGTTGAAAGACATCGCGCAGCGCCGGTCAAACGCCCCCGCCCAGCGCACGGCAAGGCCGGGCCGCGTCCCTAACTTGAACGTCCTTCCCCCTCGCTACCGCAAGGCTGAGCTGACGCCAAACCAGAAGAAACTCCTCTACGTCTGCCTCCTCTTCCTCCTGCTCCTGGCAGTCCATTACAACAGCCGCAGCGACAGCATCAACGCGGGCATCAACAAGCTCACGGACAAACTGGCCGGACGCACCAACCCTGACGTTGTGCTCGCTGACCGTCTTCAGCAGCAGTTGGAGGCGCAGCAAACCGCGCTTCGCACTCAACGCAACGCCACCGCGTCTCTTGAAGCGCGACAGGTGGAGTGGGCCCGTATCTTAGGCATCCTCCAGCAAAGCGCCACGGGCGGCGTCACCGTGACCAGCATCGTCCAGGACCGACGGACGGACATATCGGCAGACCTCAGCGGCACCGCTCCCGATGCGGCGCCGGTGGAAGAGTTCCGCAAGAGGCTGGAGGAGTCTCCGGACATCGCCACGGCAACCATCAAGTCCCTGCGCAGGCGGCCCACTGGCCTGACCGAGTTCGAAGTGTCCATTACGGTGGTGAAATAATGGCAGCGGCCAAGCAGCGAGCCCCCCGGCGGTTGGACCGCAACCTGCGGGCGCTGTTCATCACCCTCATCGCCATCAACCTCCTGCTGGTCATCCTTGCCGCAGCCGGCTCCGGGGAGGACCCGGGCGAGGCAGCCCAACAGCGCATCGCCAGTATCCGGCGCGACCTCAATCAGGTGCAGCAGAACCTCTCCAAGGCCACCCTGCCGACTGTGGACGATGTGCGGGGCGTTCCCACGACCGTCATTACCCTAGCCCAGAACGCTGGCGTGGAACTGAATACCTTCAGCTCCGTCTTGGTGAAAGCGTCCCTGGGCACCCAGACCTTTGACGCCTTGAGCGTGAACGTGGAAGCGGACGGCACGCAGCAAGGCCTTCTCACCTTCCTGGGACAGGCCTCCAAGCTGGAGGCCAAAAGCTCCGTCGTCACTTCCCTGGACTGGCGTCTCGTGGAAAGGGACCGGTGGCGGCTCAAGTTCGTTCTGCTTACGTATGTGAAGGGATAGGGCATGGGCAGTCTGACCGATGTGCTGAAGCTGGACCTGAGCCTCACCGGCTCCAAGCTGCTCACGCTGAGCATTAGCGGGGGGTCGCTCCGCTTCGCCGCCTTCAGCGGCAAGCGCGTGGAGCGCTGGCATGTGGCCCCATTCAACCCCACCTTCTTGCGAGGTGACGTGGTGTCGGACCCCAACGGCCTGGGCCAGGTCATCAAAGCCGTCACGGCGCGGCTCGGGCTGCGCAACCGTAAGCTCGTCGCTGCCTTCCCCGGCGCCCGCTCTCTTCCCCGCATCATCGACATCCCTATCGCTGGCGACGTTGTACCATCAGAAATCATTCCCCAGCAGGCCCGCCGCGTGCTGGGCGCCGCGATAGAGAACAGCTACCTCTACTGGCAACCGCTGTACCGGAAGGGACCCAAGCTGCAAGCCTATTACGTCCTGGCCGTGCCCAAGGACGCCGTGGAAGGCTTCACACAGGCTATCCAAGGAGGCGGATTCAAGCCATACAAGACCGAGCTTAGCGGGTTCGCCCTGGCCCGGGCGATGGGGGTCCGCACGGGCATCTTGGTGAACGTGCAGAGCGGGACGGTGGAGATGGTGGTGGTCGTCAACGCTCAACCCATGCTGCTCTATGCAGACACGTTGCCGAACGGCGCCGCCAACGACCTCGTCGCCGGGCTGAGCGACCGGCTGCAGCAACTCATCTCCTATCACAACGAGCGCTCACGTGACGGCGCCCTTGCCGCCGATGCGCCCATCTACGTAAGCGGCGACGCGCCCCTTGAGGAAGCGGCAGTCCAGGAACTGGCAAGCGCTGCGGCCCATCCGGTGGCTGTCGCGCCGCCGCCGCCAGGGTTCCGTTACCCGCAAGGATTTGATCCAAGCGCCTTCATGATCAATTTGGGGCTCGCCCTCAAGTGAGGCAGGCGTAGGGCGCGGCCCACCATGCTCGCCACCGTTTACTACGCCCTGAGCGGCCTCTTCATCGGCAGCTTCATCAACGTCTGCGCCGACCGGCTGCCGCGCGGCCTGTCTATTGTGCGTCCACCCTCCCACTGCGAGGCGTGCGACCGTACCCTGTCCTGGTATGAGCTCCTCCCCGTCCTCAGCTATGTAGCCCTGCGTGGCCGCTGCCGCACCTGCGGCGCCCGTATTCCCTGGCGGCTCTCCGTGGTGGAGATGGCGACCGGCGCCTTGTTCGGCTATATCGGTTTTCAGCACGGCGTCTCCGCCCAGGGCGTCGTCCTGGCTTTCTACAGCGCCACGCTAGTCCTCATCGCCGTCATGGACCTGCAACACCTGCTGGTACTCAATGTGGTGGTGATACCGGCTGCGCTCCTGGCACTTGTCCTCTCGCCGCTGCTGCCGGACATCGGCCCCCTGGACCCGCTCTATGGCGCGCTCATCGGTTTTGGGGCCATGCTGGCGGTCTACATGGCAGCGCGGGGCGGCATGGGCGCCGGCGACGTGAAGCTGGCCGCCTTCATCGGGACCGCGACGGGCTTCCCCCTGGTCATCGTGAACCTTGTGCTGGCGGTCGTCATCGCAGGCGTAGTGGCGGTCCTGCTCCTCCTCTTCAAGCTCAAAGGCCGCAAAGACTTCATCCCCTTCGGTCCTTTCCTGGCTGGCGGCGCCATCGTCACCCTGCTGTGGGGCGACGTGCTCCTCGACGCCTACCTCGACCTCCTGGGATGGTGAGAAAAAGGAAGGGAGCGCCCCACCCCAGATGCTTCGTCGCCGAGCTCCTCAGCATGACATTTCATATACGTTCTCAGCGCTGCTGGCTGGCGGCGGCAGGCTCGATTCCTTCCATCTGTAGCTTGGGCAGCCAGTGCAGGGCTTTGGGCAGGTACCAGTTCCAGCGCCCCAAGAGCCGCATACTGGCGGGCACCAGGACTGAGCGGACGATGGTGGCATCCATGAGGACCGCCACGCCCAAGCCAAAGCCCATCTGCTGGAGCGATACCATCCGCCCGCCGAAGGCGAAGCTGCCGAAGACCGCCACCATGATGAGAGCGGCTCCAGTGATGAGCCTTCCGGTGGAGCGGATGCCGAAGGAGACCGCATCCGTGTTATCGCGGGTCTGCTCGTAGCGCTCCTTGATCCGGCTGAGCAGGAAGACGTGGTAGTCCATGGACAGGCCGAAGAGCACGGAGAAGAGGAACAGGGGCAGCCATGCCTCAATGGCCTCCACTTGCTGGAAGCCGAAGAACCTGTTGCCCTTGCCCTCCTGGAAGATGAGGACAATGAGGCCGTAGGCGGCCCCTACAGACAGCAAGTTCATCAGGATGGCCTTGACGGGAATGATAAGTGAACGGAACACCAGCGTGAGGAAGACAAAGCTCAGTCCCAGCACAAAGGCGAAGACAATGGGAAGGTACCGGTCGGCGATGTCAAAGAAGTCGGAGTCGCCAGCGGTCTGGCCGGTCACGTAGACCTTGGCCGGGACACCGGTGAAGGCCTGGGGAATGTATTCCTTCCGCAGCCGCTTCACGACGCTTACGGTCTCTTTGCTATCCGGGTCCCCAGCGACCGGCACCGAAAGGAGCGCCAGGTCGCCAGCCGCGTTGACCTGGAGCGGCATCGGATCGCCGAACTGCTGGTCGTGGGCAAGAATGTCCTTCAGCCGCTCAACGCCGCCCTGCACATCCGGGTTGTCGATCCGGCCATCGATGACGATCTCCGTTGGCGTCACCAGGCCGAAGGAGAACTCCTTCTGAAGAACCTCAAAGCCCTGCCGGGCCTCGAGTTCCTCGGGCAACGTACTGATGCCCGCAAACCCCGTGTCGATGCCAAAGTAGGGGACAGTCGCCGCTCCCAGCAGGCCAACAGCCACCACGAGGCTGATCACGGGACGACGCATGACGCCGTGAGCTACCTTATCCCAAAAGCCGCCTGGCTTCTGCTCGTCAACGGCGGCTTGCCTCTTCTGGATGAACGGGATGCGCAAAGCGTTCACCTTGTCGCCCAGCAGGCCCAGGATGGCGGGGAGGAGCGTGAGGGACGCCAGCACCGCGAACAACACCGCCAGGATAGCGCCGAGGGCCAGTGCCCGGTAAATGCTGGTAGGCACGATGAACATGCCCAGCAGCGCCACAACAACGATGATGCCGCTGAACAGCACCGTTCGGCTCGCCGTGGCGCCCGCCATTGCAATGGCGTCGGCCTTTGCTAGACTTCGCCGCCGCTCCTCACGGTAGCGGGAGATGATAAACAGGGAATAGTCGATACCTACCGCCAAGCCAATCATGGTGATCATGTTGGTGACGAAGAAGGACAGGGGCATGGCCTGGCCGATGACCGCCGCGACGCCTATCGCCAGTACAATGGCGACGACCGCCAGCGCGATGGGCACAACGGCCGCCACCGCTGCGCCAAAGACCAGCACAAGGATCGCCAGCGCAATGGGGATGCCAAAAGCCTCAGCCTTCTGCAGGTCCTCCTCCGACACTTTGCGGTAGTCGTCGGCGCTGCTGGCCTGGCCGGTGATGATGGTGCGAAAGCCGTCCTGGCCGTTGGCGGCGTGGGCAAGGGTGCGCACCTGGTCAACGTTATCAGTCGCCTCGTCTACCTTACCAGCCATGGTGAACTGCAGCAGCGTGGTCTTACGGTCGGTGGAAACGAGAAAGTCGCTGCCGGAGAGGTAGTAGTTGTCGCCCCGCTCAATAATCTCCGGGCCTAGGGCAACGATGCTGTTGTACAAGCCCTCCACCTTGGAACGAAACAGTGGGTCATCTACCGTGCGCTCCTGGGACTGGACAATGACGATCTCGTTTGCGCGGATGGGGCCGCGCAGTCGGTCCTCAAGCAGGTCGAGCCCCACCTTGGACTCTGGGTTGTTGGTGAACACTACCTCATTGGTAAGAGCGTCGCCAAGGAACGTGGCGGCCAGGAAGCCAACTATCACGAAGAACAACGCCCACAGGCCGATGACCCGCCACGGATGGCTGGCACTGCTCCGCGCCAGGGACCGGGTTGAAAAATCGAATGCCATGTGTTTCCTCCGGTTCTCGTTCTGGTGTATCGCTCACACCGCTCGGGTGCGGTGACGAGGCCTTGGTTGAACACTGCGGCGCTTCGCAGACGGTCGACGCTTGACTATCCTGCGCTCCCGACCACCCCGCCAGAACTCGCCGCACATCATCGCCTTCACCACGTCGCCGTACGCTGGCACATTCACGTCGCCCTCTAGCATCTTCTGTAGGACCACGCCCACATAGAACGAGACCATGACACGGGCGATAGCGTCCGGGTCCAGAGAAGCCGCCACCTCACCTCGGCGCTGGGCTTGCCGCATCAACTCGGCGAAGGGCTTGAGATGGCTGTCGAAGGCCTGGAGAATGTGTTCCTTCAGGGAAGGACTGCGCAGAGCCTCGGCCCACAGCTCAATGTCCAGCCGCATGCAGGCCTGCATAAGCTTGTCCGGCTTCTCCACCTGCCTGAAGAAGAAGGTAGCCAGTTGCTCCAGCGCCTGACGGGTGTCGCCGCGCTCTTTCAGGGACTCGATAAGGGCCATGCCGCGCTGCTCGCTCTCGTGACCCATGACATGAATGATCTCTTCCTTGCTGCGGAAATAGCGATAGACGGCGCCGGGGCTGAGGCGGGCCTCTTTGCAGATGTCCTGCATTCTGGTCAGATGGAACCCCTGGCGGGCGAAGCAGGCGGTGGCCGCGTCCAGGATCTGGCGGCGGCGGGCGTCCATGTGGGCTTCCGTGACCTTGGGCATCGCGCTTCCCTTCGTCCAGGCTGGCGAGAGCTCCTTATAAAAAACGAACCCTCATTCTTTTATCATATCGCTGGGAGGTTTGTCAAGTCCCTGACGAAACTAGTGCTCGGTCAAACCATTCCTATGAAGCCGCCAGGTAGAACACAGCTATGAGTCGTCGTTGCGAGTCCGCCTCTGGCGGGACGTGGCAACCTGGAGGAGTGGTGGGGCCAGAAAGCGGGGTATAGTGGGCCCCATCACCCCACCAGATTGCTTCGCTCGAAGACTCGCTCGCAATGACGGTAGGGTGCAACCAATGGCTCACAGGTCTCGCATGACTTCCAATTCTCACCACGATTCGTCCTCAGCCACGCCACTGCATACGCTCGAGTTTCTGCAAACCATTTTGGCGGGGGCACTTTGGCGATTCTAAGGGTGGGGCAATTTGCGAAATGCAAAATATTGAATTCCCTGCCGCTGGCGCGACCGCCTGAATAGTCGTTATAGATGTAACCCTTGCCTACCCTGATCAAGCTCCTGAGATTGTCAGTTGTTACGATGGGTTCCATACCATTCAACCTCCCTTACACCACCTGTATCACCGACCCGCCCGGCGTCTTGGTCACCTCAATACGCACCGGGAAGGCCTCTTTCAATTCGTCGATGTGGGTGATGACGAGGATGCGCTGGAAATCGTCCAGCACGGCGTTGATAGCTTCCACCACGCGGTCGCGGCCCTCGGTGTCCTGGGTGCCAAAACCCTCGTCGATGAACAGTGTGGGCAGAGCGGCCCCCGCGCGGCGGGCCAACAGGCGGGAGAGAGCGATGCGCAGAGCGAAGTTGATGCGGAAGGCCTCGCCGCCGCTGTACGTCTCGTACTTACGCGTCCCCTGCTCGTCGGCCACGCGAATATCCAGCGTCTCGCTGGTGCCACCTCGCTGGGTGGGCCGTTGCATGATCAGGTTGATCGACAGGCGCGAATCGGACATGCGCGCTAACAGCTCGTTGGCCGTGTCCTGAAGGGTGGGTATCGCCTGCTCGATCAGAAGGGCCGGCACACCGTTCGGACCGAAAGCGCGGGCTAAGTCCTCATAAAGGCCCTGCTCGTCCTGTAATGTTCTGAGTGCCGTCCGCGACTGCGCTAGCTTGCGTTCCAGCGCTGCCAGGTTGTCCAAACGCTGCTTGGCCGCGCCGAGCAACTGCTCGGTGTTGCCACGTTGCTCTTGGAGCGTGGCCACCACCGCCAACCCGCTCTCAACCGATCGTCGCAGGTCGGGCAGGTCCGCGATCGATGCCTCAAGCAAAGCAAGCCGCTCGTGCAGTCGCCGCGCTTCTGCCGTCCATCGCTGGACCGCCTCGAGAGCCTTCTCCAGCAAAGCTGCTTCCTCTTGCCATCGGGTCTGGGCGTCGGCCAGAACCCGTGCCTCAGCCTCGAACGGCGCGAGCGCTGCGGCCTGCTCGCTCGCCGCGTGATGGGCCGCAGGGTCGTACGCCAGCTCCGCGAGCGCGGCTCCGACCTCTGCAAGGGAGGAGCGCGCCTCCTTGGCATACGCTCCGGCCTCAAGCGGTGCGACGATGGTCGCCAATTCCTCTTGGACCGGGGCGAGCGAGGCCGCCGCGCGGGGG
>JACPQI010000169.1 GCA_016190545.1 Chloroflexota bacterium | reverse complement strand
GGACAAAGACACCTCGGGAGTCCTGGTGGCGGCCAAGTCGGACCTAGCCCACCGGGGCTTGTCCCGCCAGATCAAAGACCGCCGAGTGGTCAAGAAGTACCTGGCGCTGGTCCAGGGCCGGGTGGCGCCGCCGGAGGGAGAGATCAACGCGCCCATTGGTCGGCACCCAGGCAATCGCAAGCTCATGACCATTGTGCCGGACGGGCGTCACGCCGTAACGCGCTATCGCGTGGTCCAATACCTTGCCGGATACACTTTAGTCGAAGCGCAACCGGTCACGGGGCGGACACACCAGATCCGCGTCCATTTCGCTTCGCGGGGCCACCCCATCATCGGCGATACGGTATACGGAAAAGCGTCGCCGCTGCTGGGCCGCCAATTTCTCCACGCCCATCGTCTCGGTTTCCAGATGCCGGATAGCGGTCTCTACAAGGAGTTCGAAGCCCTCCTCCCTGAGGACCTGCAACAGACGCTGGATTCCCTTTCGACTTCGTAGCTATGTTACAATGCCCCGCGACAAGGAGGCCCCTCCCGGGACCGCTATGACTGTCCGTGTCCGTTACGCGCCCAGCCCCACCGGACTGCCGCACGTCGGCAATATCCGCACCGCCTTGTTCAATTGGCTCTTCGCCCGCAACAAGGGCGGCGTCTTCATCGTGCGCATTGAGGATACCGACCAGACCCGCAAGGTGGAAGGGGCCGCTGAAAGTATCCTGGAGGCGTTGCGCTGGCTGGGCCTGGACTGGGATGAAGGACCGGAAGTGGGAGGGCCCTATGGACCCTACTTCCAGTCTGAACGGCTCCACATCTACCAGCCGGTGGCTGCGCAGCTTGTAAAGGAGGGGCAGGCCTATTATTGCTCCTGCACCCCGGAACGCTTGGAGGCGGTGCGGACCACCCAGGCGCGACAGGGCCAGCCGCCCAAATACGACCGACATTGCAGGGACAAAGGCCTGCCGGCGCAGGTCGAGGGACGGGCCGCCGTGGTGCGCTTCAAGACGCCGCCGAGCGGCCAGACGATGGTCCACGACCTTATTCGCGGCGATGTGACCTTCGCCCACGACACGCTGGACGACTTCGTCATGTTGAAGTCGGACGGCTATCCTACGTATCACCTCGCCAACGTCGTCGATGACCATCTCATGGACGTGACTCATGTGCTGCGGGCCGAGGAGTGGCTGCCCAGCACGCCCCGCCACATGCTGCTCTATCAGGCCCTGGGGTGGAAGCACCCGCAGTTCGCCCACTTGCCCATGTTGCTGGGCAGCGACCGCTCCAAGCTGAGCAAGCGCCACGGGGCTACCGCGCTTCTTGAATACCGCGACCAGGGCTACCTGCCCGAGGCGATGATGAACTTCCTGGCCCTTCTCGGATGGTCGCTCGACGATAAGACAGAGATCATCTCCAGGGAAGACCTCATCAGGCACTTCAGCCTGGAGCGCGTAGGGAAGGCCGGCGCTATTTTCGACCTGACCAAGCTGTCCTGGATGAACAGCGTTTACATTCGCGCTCTGCCGCCGGAGGAGCTAGCGCGCCGGGTGGCGCCGTTCCTCGAACGAGCGCTGCCTCCGCAGGTCAAGAGGCCTATCGACCTGGACTACGTGCGGCGGATCATGCCGCTGGAGCAAGAGCGGTTCAAGACCCTCGGCAAAGTGCCCGGCCTGACCGAATTCTTCTTCCTCGACGCGCTACACTACGACCCCAAGACCCTCATCGGCAAGGGGATGGACCACACGAAGGCCCAGGCGGCGCTCCAGCAAACATTGCAGCTCTGCCGCGACCTGCCGCAGTTCGACGCGGCGGGCCTGGAGACGGCATTCCGCAATCTGGCCGCGGCTTTAGGAGTCAGCACAGGCCAGCTCTTCGGGGCCATCCGTGTCGCGACGACGGGCCGGACCGCTGCGCCACCCCTGTTCCAGACCATGGAGGCGCTGGGACGCGAGCGCTGCGTCCAGCGGTTGGAACAGGCACTGCGCCTGCTCGGTTGAGAAAGCCTGGCCCGTCTTTTGCTCTGTGCGCGGCAGCTTTGCTATAATGATTCTTTGCCGCGCTGGGGATTCGTCTAACGGTAGGACACGTGACTCTGGATCACGCAGTCGTGGTTCGAATCCACGATCCCCAGCCAGACCGCCCATCGTTGCTGCGATACCGACCACGCCTACAGCCACAACCGTCAGCGCGCTGTGACCAGGCGAAGGATGGCATGCTAAAGAACTCTTTTCAAAAAGTGGCCTGGGTGCTTGTCTGTCATGCTGAGCCCCGATGCAATCGGGGCGAAGAATCTCTCTTAAGTCACCACCCTCAGCGGGAAACTGAGACCCTTCGCTGCGCTCAGGGTGACATGAATGCCCGGGCTCCGGTGTTCCTCTAGCTGTGCAGGAATCGACGGCCTCGAAGGCCTTTTGAAAAGCGCGCAAAGAGGCTCTGACCAAGCGACTATTCGAAGTTCGGCTTTCGCTTTTCGAGGAAGGCCTTGATGCCCTCCTCCGCATCCTTCGTCTTGGTCACTTCTACGAGGAGCCGCTTCTCCATCTCCAGGCCTTCCGCAAGCGGGAGCTCGCCGCCCTCGATGACGCAGCGTTTGCTCGCCGCCAGCGCAGGCCGCGGCAGCGCGGCGAGCTGCTGCGCCAGCTCCGTCGTCGCCTTGCGCAAGTCGGCGTCGTCCACCACCCGTGAGACCAGGCCATAGCGGAAGGCTTCTTCGGCGCTGAGAAAACGTCCCGTCAGCACCATGTCAAGGGCGAGGCCGCGTCCGGCCAGCCGGGTCATGCGCTGCGTGCCGCCGCCGGCGGCGAAGACGCCTACTTTAACTTCTGGGAGTCCTACCTGCGCGCCGTTCCTGGCAACGACCCGAAAGTCGCAGACCATGGACAGCTCCCATCCAGCCCCCAGTGCCATGCCATTGATGGAGGCGATGGTGGGAATGCTCATACGCTCGATGCGGTTGAGGGACTGGTGCCAGAGAGCTACGCCGGTCGGCTTGCCGCGCCCTTCGTTGACCATGCTCAGGTCGGCGCCGGCGGAGAAGAATCGTTGGAGCGCGCTGCCGATGACCATCACCTTGACCTGCTTATTGCTCTCCGCAAAGTCAGCGGCTTGAATCAACTCTTCCATGACCTGCTCCGAGACGGCGTTGGCAGGCGGCCGGTTCAGTGTGACCCAGACGACCCGCTCCTTGACCTCTACTTGCATGGTGCCGAGCTTGGGTGCGGTGGTCATGAATCCCTCCTGTCCTCGACAAACGTAGGTAAGCCGATGGCCTCGCGGTGACGGAAAACCGCACGCTGCGCAAGCCGTCGCAATGATACGCCGGGGGTCTCCGAGTGTCAACACGAACAGCAAGCCAACCCGCCTGCTGGGTTGCGGCGACAGGAGCAACGCTGACGCTCACATGGGCCTGGCGTTTAGAATAACGACCAAGCGAGGGAG
>JACPQI010000168.1 GCA_016190545.1 Chloroflexota bacterium | reverse complement strand
GTGAGGCGCTACATGCGCGGCGCCCTGGAGGCCAGCGACGGCCGCTCTATCCTCATCGAAAAGTACCTCATGGGCAAAGAGTGCGAGGTGGACGCCGTCGCCGACGGCGAAGCGGTGCTCATCCCCGGGGTCATGGAGCACATCGAGCGGGCGGGCGTCCACAGCGGTGATTCCATGGCCGTCTACCCTGCCCTCAACCTCACCCCCAAAGAGATAGACACCATTGTGGACTACACCATCCGCATCGCCATGGGCCTCAAGGTGAAGGGCCTGCTCAACGTCCAGTTCGTCATCATGCGCACGGATGGCCGTTCCCAGGTCTACGTGCTGGAAGTAAACCCGCGCTCCAGCCGCACCGTGCCCTTCATATCAAAGGTGACGGGCGTCCCGCTCGTCAAGCTCGCCACCCACGTCATGATCGGCAAGACGCTCAAAGAGATGGGCTATAGCGGCGGCCTGTGGAAGAAGCAGAGGCTGGTGGCTGTCAAGGCCCCCGTCTTCTCCATGTCCAAGCTCCCTGCTGTGGATACGTACCTTGGCCCGGAGATGAAGTCCACCGGCGAGGTCATGGGCGTGGACCATACCTTCCAAGGGGCCCTGGTCAAGGCCCTGCTCGCCTCCGGCCTCATGCTGCCCGCCAAGGGCGGCGTTCTGCTCAGCGTCGCCGACCGGGACAAGCCTGAAGCCCAGCCTATCATCCGCAAGCTGTCCGAGAGCGGCTACCGCCTCTACGCCACGGAAGGCACCGCCGCCATGCTCCTGAGGATGGGCCTGAACTGCACCATGATCACCAAGAAGCTGGGCGAGGGCCATCCGAACGTGGTAGACGTGATCCGCAACGGCACGGTGGACGCCGCCATCAACACCATCTCCGGTGGCGGCACGGGGCCTATCGCTGATGGCTTCGCCATCCGCCGCGCGGCTGCTGAGCGTCGCATCCCGTGCTTCACGTCCTTGGATACCGCCCGCGTCGCCGCAGACGCTCTCGATAACCATGAGCCGTATCAGGTGCGCCCGCTCCTCGAGTACCTCCGACCTCCGGAGCGAGCGAAGTGAAGCATCTCTGCGACACCGCCGTCCTCTCCAACGTGGAGGTAGCCGAGGACACCTACGTCATGTGGTTTGACGCCCCGCCCGTGGCCAGGGAGGGCGCGCCGGGGCAGTTCATCATGGTGCGATGCGGCGGCCATGAGACCCGGCTGCTCCTGCGGCGTCCCATGAGCCTCTACCGCTTCGGCAGAGACGCCCAGGCCCTTGGCGGCGAGCCCGTGAGCGTTGCACCCGACGCTGTCTCCATCTTGTACGAGGTCGTGGGCAAGGGCACGCGCTGGCTCAGTGGGCGCAAGCCAGGCGACCGCGTCAACATCATCGGGCCTCTAGGCAACGGGTTCACCCAGCCCCTTGCGGCGCGCAAGCTGCTTGTCGTGTTCGGCGGCATCGGCATCGGCGGCGTCATGTCCCTGGTGGACAAGGCGCTGCGCGAGGGGCGAGAGGTGCGGCTGCTCTACGGCGCCCGCACAGCAAAGAAGCTGGCGCCCCTGCCGTACGATGCGTCCCGCGCACTTGTCCAGTGCGCCACGGACGACGGCACAGCCGGTCACCGCGGCCGAGTCACCGACCTCATCGACGGCCACATCGGCTGGGCCGATGCTGTCTTCGCCTGCGGCCCCACGCCCATGTTCGCGTCCATGGCCCGGCGGTGGAAAGAGCGCGGGTGGAAGACCCCGTGCGAGGCGCTGTTGGAGGCGCGCATGGGCTGCGGTCTGGGCGCCTGCTACGCCTGCTCCATTGAAACCGCGGCGGGCTACAAACGCGTCTGTACCTACGGCCCCAAGTATGACCTGCGCGAGCTTGTGTTTCCTGATCTCACCGCAACACGGGCGCGCGCCTCACGCTGAGCGCAAGGCCTGTTGCGTCGTGTGGTAACCTTTGTCGCCAGGAGGTGAGGCTTTGGTCATCACCAAGCGCTTCCAGGTCCCGTCCAAGGGCGGCGCCGACATCATCGATATTACGCCGCACGTCGAAGAGGCCGTGCAGGCGTCCGGCCTGCGCGCGGGCACCGTAACGGTCTTCGTCGCCCACACGACGGCAGGCATCACGATTATCGAGGCGGAAAGCGGCGCGTTAGAGGACTTCAAGGCGGTGTGGGACCGTATCGCGCCAAGTGGGATGGCCTATCAGCACAACATCCGCACCAACGACGACAACGCCCACTCCCACCTGCGCGCCTCCCTCCTCGGCGCTTCCCTCGTCGTCCCTTTTGCTGACGGGAAGCTTACGCTGGGCATCTGGCAGCGCATTATTCTCGTGGACTTTGACAGCAGGGCACGCAAGCGGGACATGGTGCTCCAAATCATGGGAGAATGAAGCGGACCCTACCCAACATGAAAAGGCCCGCAATAATGCGGGCCTTTTCATGTCCTGCTACTTCTTCTTGCCCTTTTTAGCAGGAGCCTACTTGGCGCCCTTCTTTGCCTTTGCTGGCATGGGACACACCTACTTTCCTCCTAAAGCTCAACAAGGAAGGAGAAAGCAATAGGGAAGAAAAAGAAGAAACCCACCTGCGCATCGGTACCCCTCGTCTCATCTCTTTCCTGGAAACGCGGCCCCGTATCAGGCCCCGTTTCGTTATTTTCACAGGCCTTGCAGGCCTGGAATACGCCCCGATGCAGTGGGCTTCACAGCGGAAACAGAATAGCGGAATTGCCCTTCAGGAAAAACGCTAGCACAAAGTCGCGGGAGAATCAAGGAGTTTCCATCATCTTGCAGAGACATTCTCGCTCACCATGTTGCTGGCCTCCCGCAGCACTGCGCTTCCCTCATCGTGTTATCATGGTGCACAGAGAAGCCCGCCATCGCCCTGCGGCGATATGCCCAAGCACACAGCACATCAACAAGACAACGCACCGCACAAGACCGCTCCCCGTCCTGAGAGCACCGCCGCCGCATCCGGCCCGCTCCCTGCGTTCGCTCACCCCAGCGAGGAAGAGTTCGCCAACATCCTCACCTTCTACGGCATCGAGTGGCAGTACGAGCCGCGCTCTTTTCCTCTGCGCTGGAACGGCGAGAAGGTCGCCGAGATGTTCACGCCCGATTTCTATCTCCCCGGCCTCAATACCTACATCGAGATCACCACGCTCAAGCAGAATCTGGTCACTGAGAAAAACAGCAAGGTCCGCCGCCTGCGCGAGCTCTATCCGGACATCAAGATCCGTCTTCTGTACCGCCGTGACTACAACCGGCTGCTGGCCAAGTTCGGCTTCGGACCCCTGGGCCAGGCCCAGGTGCAGGGCGTCGAACGGCTCCTGTTCAGCGCCAACCAGGTCCAGCAGCGCGTCCAGGAGTTGGGCAAGGCTGTCTCCCGCGACTACGAAGGCCAGACCATCGTGCTGGTGGGTGTCCTTAAGGGCGTCATGTGTTTCATCGCTGACCTCATGCGCCAGATCACCACGCCCTGCACTATCGAGTTCATGTCCATCTCGTACTATGACGGCGCCAAGGGAGGAGCCGGAGGCGTCCGCATCACCAAGGACCTGGACCAGAGCGTGGCCGGCAAGCACATCCTGCTGGTGGAGGACATCGTCGACACCGGCATGACACTGCGTTACGTCCTCAACCACATTGCCACGGTCCACAGGCCGGCCAGCCTCAAGGTCTGCGCGCTCCTGGACAAGAAGGCGCGGCGCCTGGTGGAGGTGCCCATCGATTACGTGGGGTTCGAGGTGCCGGACGAGTTTGTAGTGGGCTACGGGCTGGACTACCAGGGCCTCCATCGCAACCTGCCGTTCATCGGCATCCTGCGCCCGGTGGAGAAGACGGAAGAAGAGCAAAAAGAAGAAGCCCCAAGGAACCTTGCTTAGACACCCCGCGCCCCTGCTCCCTTGGCTGTATCAGCCTGTCTAAGCGCAACCCCTTGGGACTTCAGTTACTATAATAGCAAAACAAACCAGGCTTGTCAAATCTTGAACCTAGAAACGTGCCGAACCGTGACGACTCGCCGGTCGTAATGATTCGCGCCGTCGTGAGGTCCTTTCCATGCGCATCGTCTCGCTTCTTCCGTCCGCCACCGAGATCTGCTACGCCCTTGGGCTGGGCAGGCAGCTCGTCGCCGTCACCCACGAATGCGACTACCCCACGGCCGCCGTCCGCAAGCCGCACGTCACCTCCAGCGCCATCGACCACCACGGCAAGTCCAGCGCCGAAATCCACCAGCTTATCAGCGGCCAACTGCACAGCGGCAGCGCCATCTACGGCCTGGACACCGAGCAAATTCACAAACTGAAGCCGGACCTCAACATCACCCAGGAGCTTTGCTCCGTGTGCGCCGTCGCCTATCCGGAGGTGCAGCAGGCCGCCCGCACCATGCCGGGCGAGACCACAGTCATCTCCCTGGAGCCTTTGCTGCTGGAGCACATCCTGGAGACCATCATCACCGTAGGCAAGGCCACGGGGCGCGAGGCGGAGGCGCGAGAGGTGGTCGCCGGTCTCCAGCGCCGCATCGACCGCGTGGCGGCTATCGGCCAGAAAGCGAAGGAGCGGCCCAGGATGTACTGCATGGAGTGGATGGAGCCGCCCTTCGTCGGCGGACACTGGGTGCCCCAGATGATCGACCTGGCTGGCGGCATCGATGGCCTGGGCAAGCCGGGTTACAAGTCCACGCCTATCAAGTGGGAGGTCATCCGCGACTACCAGCCGGAGGTCATCGTGTACATGCCGTGCGGTTTCAACCTCGCGCGCACCATCCAGCACATTCGCCGGACTCCCTTCCCTTCCTGGTGGCGCGACCTGCCCGCCGTGAAGTCTGGCCGCACCTACGCCGTCAACGGCTCCGCCTATTTCAACCGCCCCGGCCCGCGCATCGTCGACGGCCTGGAGATATTGGGCCATGCCATCCACCCTGAACTCTTCGACCTCTCGCCTCGACTCCAGCACAGCATCCGGCGATTGACGTAGGGATATAGAG
>JACPQI010000167.1 GCA_016190545.1 Chloroflexota bacterium | reverse complement strand
TCTCTATAGTGCTGGAGGACGCCATCATCACCTGGAATGATTCCATCGTAGAGTGAGTCAGGCGGCTGATAGAACCAGCCAGCACTATGCAGAACGCGTTTCCCTAGGTCCTGCAGTTCCCCTAGGGATCGACGCAGTTCGTCGAGACGGGCTTCTTCGAGCTCGCCTCCAAGACCCGCTTCTACTCGCGCTGCAGCTGCTCGGGACGCCACCTCGTCTGGGGTGGCCGTGGCTTGGAGGCGAAGCACTCGGAATGGATTGGCGCTGAAGGGTTCCTGTAGGTGTCGACGCTGGTCGGCAATATCATCTGGAAAATTAGTTGCCCGAGTCTGTCGCCTTACTGCGCGTGTAGGCCATCGGTAACGCAAACGCGGAGTTCGGGGTTGCCTCGTGCGCTCTTCCGCCAGGATTTTCTGTTCGCAGTCCCCGCAGACCTTAACGCCAAATGTCCGCTCATCGGCGGACAACTTCTGGCCGCACTCACTACACAAACCTAGGCTTCCTGCCACGCCCTCATTTTAGGGCGTCGGTCAATAAGCTGTCCACCGCTCCAGTAATAGAGCGCCTTGGCCATTGAGGGTCTACGTGGCCTTGTCCAAGCGCTCCAACCCAGCCCTCCATGCTGAGGACTTGTACAACCGAGAGCAGAATTGTTATAGGTCCTGATGGGTCGAGTCCACTTGCCCCAATAACACTCACCGAACGAAGGTCAAGTCTACCCACGCCGTCGTGGTAAATTACGGGTCGTTCCAGGCAACCACTCTCAGTCACTCAATCCAGGGGGTCTATCCCAAGAACCTTGACCCCTGAAGGCAAGAATGTTGTGTGTGGCGTGTGCTCATACCAGGGCGAACGGGGTGCAGGCCGTCACCTGTCGAGCAGCGCCGCCACTCCCGGCAGCGCCTTGCCCTCCAGGAACTCCAGCGAAGCGCCCCCGCCGGTCGATACGTGGCTCATCTTCTCCGATAGGCACAGCGCGAACACCGCCTCCGCCGTCGACCCGCCGCCGACGATGGTGGTAGCCCCCTGCAGCCCGGCCATGGTCTCAGCGACGGCCTTGGTCCCGTGGGCGAACTGCTCGACCTCGAAGACGCCCATCGGCCCGTTCCACACGATGGTCTTGCATTTCTTGAGGTAGCTGGCGAACATCGCCGTCGTGCGCGGGCCTACGTCCAGGATGAGGCTACCGGCGGGTACCTCCGACACCGGCACCGTCCGCGACGGCGCGTTCTTATCGATGGCATCCGCCACTACCACGTCCAGCGGTAGCAGCAGTTGCACCGGGCCGCCCCTTGTCTGATCTTCCAGATTCTTGATGAACGGCAGCCGGTCCTCTTCTATTTTCGACCTGCCAGTGCTGTAGCCCTTGGCCTTGAGGAAGGTGGCGGCCATGCCCCCGCCGATCAGAAGATAGTCCACCGTCTTGACAAGATTTTCCACCACCCCGATCTTGTCGCTCACCTTGGCCCCGCCCAGGATAGCGGCCATCGGCTTCTCCGGGTTGTGCAGCACCCGGCCCAGGAAGGCCAACTCCTTTTCCAGGAGGAAGCCTGCCACTGCGGGAAGGTAGTGGGCGATACCAGCTGTGGAGGCATGGGCGCGGTGCGCCGCCCCGAAGGCGTCATTGACATAAATCTCAGCAAGAGAGCCAAGCGAACGAGCGAACGCCGGGTCATTCTTCTCCTCCTCCGCGTGGTAGCGCAGGTTTTCCAGCAGTAACGCCTGGCCTGGCTGTAGAGCTACCGCGGCCTGTTCCGCCTCCGGTCCCACACAGTCGCTGGCAAAGGCCACTGGCTTGCCCAGCAGGTCAGCGAAGCGGGCAGCCACTGGCGCCAGGCTCGACTCCGGGTCCCGGCCCTTGGGCCTGCCCAGGTGCGAGCACATAATGACCTTCGCCCGCTGCTCCAGCAGGTAACGGAGGGTAGGTAATACAGCGCGAATCCGGCTGTCATCGGAGATGGCCTTAGTTACAGGATCGAACGGCACGTTGACATCAACCCGCAGCAGGACGCGCTTGCCGCTCACGTCCACGTCGCGCACCGTCTTCTTGGCAAAAGCTGTCGCAGAGGTCATGGCGCTCCTCAGACCAGGTGTGGGCGTTCCGTCAGGGCGGTGACGATCTGCTCCAGGCGCTCCCCGGCGGGCGTCCGAAGCGGGAGTGTCCGCAGCGCGCCCAGCGCCTCGGCGCGATACGCGTCCAGCAGGCCCAGCGTATACTCCCTGGCCCCAAGCTGCTCCAGAAGCGCCGCCAGCCTGTCCACGTCGCCGTCCTTCAGGTGCTGTTTCTGGAAGAAGCCCACCAGATCCATCTTCTGCTTCGCCGCCGATTTGTCGAAGCCGTAGGCCAGCGGCAGGCTCTTCCCGCGATTGCGCAGGGCGGCGCCCCGCAACTCGTGCTCCTTTTTCGGCCCCCACAGGTCCAGCAGGTCCTGCCGCGCCTGGGTTGCCAGTCCCACCCGCTCGCCCACCGTCCCCAGGGCTTCCAGCGCTTTCGGGTCATCCGTCGCCGCCAGGGCGCCTAGCTTCAGGGCGCACGGCGGCAGGGAGGCGCTCTTGCCCTCCGCCATCTTCATATAAGAGGCCAGCTTCACCTCAAGCTGGCCCTGGAAGGACAGGTCCAGGTATTGCCCCTCGCACAGTTTCAGGCACGCCTCGTCCAGGACCTGCGCCGCTCTCAACACCCGGTCGTGGGGCAAGCCGGCCTCCGCCAGCTTCAGCATCGCGATGCGGGCCAGGGCGTAGAGCGCGTCCCCCGTGTTGATGGCCTGCGACGGCCCCCACAGCCACCACACCGTAGTGCGCTCGCGGCGGTCCGGCGTCCCGTCGCGGATGTCTTCGTGCACCAGCGAGGAGTTATACGCCAGTTCCACGGCGGTGGCCACCGGCAGCGCCCGCTGGAAGTCGCCGCCCAGCGCTTCACAGGCGAGCAGGCACGCCATGCCCAGGAGACGGCGCGGGCGCGGCCCCTCCGACTGCTTGCCGTACTCGTTCTCCCAGCCCAGGTGATAGCGCATCATGGAGAAGAGCTGGGCCTTGCTCTCGCCCACGGCGGCGCGAAGGCTACTCTCCAGGGACTCGCCGTAGCGCTCGTGGAGCGTCGCGCTCAGAGTGTCGACGGCGTTATCGAGGGCCATCGCCCGCCCTCGTCGGCGCTGGCGTATGCGCCGTGCGCCAGCCCTCTTCCAGGGCCTTCACCTTGTCCAGACGCCGCTGGTGTCGGCCCCCTTCGTAGGGCGTCTCCAAAAAGGTCTTTACCAGGTCCTGGGCCAGGCGCGGGCCCACGATCCACGCCCCCATGCACAGCACATTGGCGTCGTTATGCTCTCGGCACAGGCGCGCGCTGAAGGTGTCCTGGCAGCGGGCCGCCCGTATGCCGCGCACCTTGTTGGCCCCGATGCTCATGCCGATGCCGGTCCCGCAAATGAGGATGCCGTGCTGGCACTCGTTGTGAGATACGGCTTTGCCCACGGCGGCGGCGATGTCCGGCCAGTCCACGGAGCTTTTGTCGTAGCACCCGAAGTCCTTGGTCTCGTGGCCCATCTCCTGTAGTACACCGATGAGCTCGTTCTTGAGGTCGACCCCCTGGTGGTCGCAGCCCAGCGCGATGCGCATGACATCTCCCTCCGGTTGTTCGCTTCAAGGACAGGGCGCGGCTACAAGTGTACCGTAGATGCGGCGACGAACTCAAATGCCGTTCGCGGCGCTTCTACACGCCCCTACCCAGCGTCCTTTCCATCTCCTCCCTCCCTATCGCTCCCCAACGCAGTACGCGCACATGCTCGCCCGCGCAGTCCACAATCGTTGACTCCACACCCCGGTAGCACTCGCCGCGCACAATGAGGTCAACGCCCGCAAGCTGGGCCGCCACCTCCTCGGCGTTCACCGGCGACGGTTGCTCATGCACGTTAGCACTTGTCCCCACAATCGGCCCGCCCAGCCCTTTGATGAGCGCTCGCGGCGCAGGGTGGTCCGGGACACGCACCGCTATCGTGGGCCCGCCGGTCACGATGTCCGGCACCTTCGCCGACTTCTTCAGCACAATGGTCAGCGCGCCGGGCCAGAACCGCTCCATCAGCCGCCGCGCGGCTTCCGATACCTCCACCGCCACTATCGACACCTGCTCGACTCGCGCCAGGTGCACCGGCACCCCCTGA
>JACPQI010000166.1 GCA_016190545.1 Chloroflexota bacterium | reverse complement strand
GTGCAAGGTCATGGGCCGTGAGGAGCTTATTGAAGACCCCCGCTTCAAGACCAACACTGCTAGGGGCGAACACGTGGATGAGTTAGACGCCGTCGTCAACGCGTGGATGAGGACCAAGACCTGCGCTGAGGCGGTGGCGGAGATCGACAAGGTGGGCATTCCGGGCGGGCCGGTGCAGACTGTTCCCCAGGTGGCCGCTGACCCTCAGGTGAAGGCGCGCGAGATGCTCATGGACGTGGAGATGCCAGATATGAAAGGCCCACTCCCCATATCCGGTCACGTCATCAAAATGTCCAAGACGCCCGCCACCCTCGAGCGGCGTCCCCCGCTCATCGGCGAACATAACGCCTTGGTCTACAGCAAGCTCCTCAAGCTCTCCCCGCAGAGTCTCCACCAGATCAAAGCGGAAGGCATTATCTAGGGCGTCGGATCCTGGACACGAACAGCGGCGAGTGCGCTTTTCCCAAGTCCCCGCCCTTGCCTGAATCCGGCTGTTCGGGGTATCATATCCCCCGCTGTTTTGAAGAAGCCGCGCAAGGCTTCCTTGCAAAAGAAGGGTTGACCAATGGAAACCGCCGAGCTTTCCGTCAAACAACGCAAGACCTTCCGCAAGCGGGTCCGCTACCTGCGACGGCAGGGCGTGATCCCGGCCAACATCTATGGCGCGGGTACACCTTCCAGGGCTTTGGAGGTGGACAAGTCCGCCTTCCTGAAAGTCCTGACACGGGCCGGCCACAATACCCCGGTCAAGCTCACCATTGAAGGTGAAGGGGAACCGGAGACTGCCTTTATCTGGAAGGTCCAGCGCCACCCTGTGACGGAGGAGATCCTCCACGCCGACTTCTATAAGCTGGACTTTACCAAGCCCGTGGAGGTCAACATTCCCCTCCACCTGGTAGGCGAAGCCCCCGCCGTGCGGTTGGGCGCCACCATCATTCAGGGCCTGGCAGAACTTCACGTCGAGTGCCTGCCCACCGCCATACCGCGCTTCATTGAAGTGAACGTCGCTACCCTCACGGAGCTGGACCAACACCTCTCCGTGAAGGACCTCCAGGTACCGTCCGGCGTCACGGTGCTGTCCCGGCCTGACCTCACGGTGGTCCGCGCCGCTCCCCCGCGCAAGGAGGAGGAGCCGGCTCCTGTCGCTGCGCCAGTTGAGGGCGCTGTCGCTCCCGCTGCGGAAGGCGAGGCTGCCCCTGCTGCGGAAGGCAAACCGGAAGCCCCCGCCGCCGAGGCCAAGGGCAAGGCTCCAGCGCCTGAGGCGAAGGGCAAGGGCGAGGCCAAGGGTTAGCGCCTTCCGTCCGCCTTTGTTAGCCCCATACGCCGCAAGGAAGGCCTAGCTAGGCAACCGGCTGCCGATGAAGTCGCGGGCTCCGTTCAAGAAATCGCCGGCGGAGAGCGCAGCCTTCCCCTCAAGCTGTACGCGCGTGAGACGCAACACGCCCGCGCCCGTGCAGACGCCGCAGCCGCCGTCGACAGCCACGACGCGCCCAGCTTGACCGGCACCGTCTTCCCACGGCTCCGCTTCCCAGACCTTGAGCATTCGCCCTTTCCATTGGGTGTAGGCTCCCGGCCAGGGATTGCACGCCCGTACCTGAAACCAAAGCTGGCGCGATGGCCTGCTCCAGTCCAGGATCCCGTCCTCTTTTCCCAGCTTCTTGCAGAGCGTGGCGGCAGCGTCGTCTTGCGGCATCGCTTGAAGCGCGCCCGCGAGCCACTGGGGCAGCACCCGCACCAGGAGCCGCGCGCCATGGTGGGCAAGGCGCTGGGTGAGGGTGCCGGTCGTATCACCGGGCTGTATGGGAGCTCTCTCCTGGGCGATGACGGGGCCTGAATCCATACCTTCGTCCAGCAGCATGATGGTGACGCCCGTCTCTGTATCCCCAGCGAGGATGGCGGAGGCGACAGGCGCAGGCCCGCGATGCTTGGGCAGCAAGGATGGGTGAATGTTCACGCAACCCCGGGCGGGAATGCTGAGCACTTCAGGCGGCAGCAGCTTGCCATAGGCCGCAACCACTCCTACATGGGGCCGCAGCGACCGCATCTGCTCCCACACATCCGGATTGCGCAGCGTAGCTGGCTGGAAGACAGGCAAGCACAAAGCCTCCGCTGCCCGTTTCGCAGGCGGCGGCTCCACCTTTAGCCCGCGCCCGGCTGGCCGGTCCGGCTGGGTATAGACGGCGGCAACGTGAAACCCCTCGGCCACAAGCGCTTGCAACCCCGGTACGCTGAACTCCGGCGTGCCGAGGAACAGCACCCTATTGGACGGGAGCGCTGTCACTTGGGACTTTTGACCCTCGCGATGTTGCCCTGCGCCGTGGTGGATGGATGACGACGGAACAGCATGCGCACCATGATAGCGATTATAGGGGCCATTTTGGCGTCAAACAACAAATGGGGTTCCAGAATAAAGCAAAACTAAATCCAAATCGTTTTTGCCTGGTTTTCACCTTGACGAATAGCAGGCGCCTCGTGCTAAGGTTGCGCCCGGTGCACCTGCATGGTTTTCGGCAGGGCTCCAACGCTGTCATTGGCTTGTCATTTTCCGATTTTCTCATACAACCGAGGCTTTTGTGGCACATCAGCCCCCAAGCGATGTCTGGCGGGCGGTGTTAGGCGAATTGCAACTGGTCATTACCCGCCCGAACTTCAATACCTGGTTAAAGGACACCGAAGGTGTCGCCCTCACGGGCGAGTCCTTCGTCGTCGGCGTCCCCTCCCCATTTGTAGCCGAGTGGCTGGAGAAGCGGATGAGCCAACTCATCCAGCACACCCTGTCCCGGGTCCTCCAGCGCAGTGTGGCTGTACACTTCCAGGTCCTAGCCACCCGCGCTCCACAGAGGCCTGCAGAGCTTTCTTCCGCGCACGCCTCACCCGCCGATAGCGTTAGGGTGTCGTCGGCTCCTGCCGCTTCGCTAGCTACCCCCACGGCGCCGCGCCAAGCAGCAGACCATCCCGGCGCCGAGAGCGGCCCCAACCCCCGCTATCGCTTCGATACCTTTGTAGTAGCCCGCTGCAACCGGCTAGCTTATGCGGCGGCGTGCGCCGTCGCGGAGCTTTCCCCCGCCGGATTCAACCCACTTTATATCTATTCCGTATCAGGACTGGGGAAAACCCACCTCCTCCAGGCCATTGCCCACCAGGCGAAGGAGAGGGGCAAGCAGGTCCTCTATGTCACGGCGGAACGCTTCACGAACGATTTCGTCACCAGCCTGCGCCAGGGGGCGCTTCCTGACTTCCAGGAGCGCTACCGCTCCTGCGACCTGCTTCTCATGGACGATGTGCAGTTCCTTGCCGGAAAAGAGCAGACCCAGGAGCAGTTCCTTCACATTTTCAACGAGCTCCATGACGCGAACCGTCAAATTGCGATGACGGCGGACCGCCCGCCGCGCGCCATCGGCTTCACGGTGTCCGCTGACCGCCTCATCTCCCGCCTTCAAGGCGGCCTCATCGCCGACATCCAGGCCCCGGACGAGGAAGCGCGGGTGGCGCTGCTAGAGCGGCGCGCCCGCCAGTTCGACCTGCCCGTGCCCCGCGACGTGATCGAGGCCCTAGCTAAGCGGGTCACGACCAACTTCCGTGAGCTTGAGGGCGCGCTACAGCGGGTGGCGGCCTACGCTCGTCTCACCACGGTGCCGGTCACAGCTGAGTTGGCCGCGGGCGTCCTCTCCGACTGGGTATCGCCGTTACGCCCGGCTATCGACCCCCAAGCGGTTATCTCTGCTGTCGCCGCCTACTTCTCTCTGCCCACCCAAGCCCTCCTCGGGGAATCGCGGGCCAAGCAAGTGGTCCACGCGCGGCAGATCGCCATGTACCTGCTACGGCAGCACGTCAACGCCTCCCTGGCCCAAATCGGGCTGTGGGCCGGCGGGCGCAATGCCAACACCGTCTTCCACGCCTGCCAAAAGATAGGCCGGCTCCGCGCTTCCTCTCCAGAAACGCAGCACCACCTGACCGTGCTGTCACAGAGCCTCTCTACGCAAGGCCCGGCGGCGCGACTGGCGTAGCAGCCGGACCCGCGTGGAGCGCTTTCCTACATCTTTCTCATAACTTTTCTCTTCCCGTACACTTTCAACCATCATAAATATTTAATACCAACACGTTTATGTCTGCTGCGTCCAATATCTGCTTCTCTCGCACGTCTGCACCGTTGTTTCGTATACCATTGCGATAAGTCTCTCCTAGTAACGGAGCCCGCCGCCTGCTTCCACTCACTTCTTCAATTGGAAAGCGTAACTTATACTATGACTACTATTAGAGATTGGTAAAGGTATGCAAGACCAAATTACAATTACGGTTCGTAGTGGTGATGGAGGAGCTGGAGCTGTTTCATTTCTCAGGGGGAAACGGATGCCAAAAGGAGGGCCTGCTGGGGGAGCAGGGGGAAAAGGAGGGAGCGTGTATCTGGTGGGAAGCCAGCATGAACTTTCTCTGAGGCTGGGGCAAAATGCAGGAGTATTCCGGGCAGAGGATGGGCAACCAGGAGGAGGGAAAAAACGAACGGGTGCGGATGGGAAGGAGCGCATTATTAAAGTTCCACTTGGGACTGAGGTCTGGGAAGGAGAAAAGAAGATAGGCGTGCTTATGCAGGAGGACGAACGGCTTCTCGTTGCGAGGGGTGGTACAGGAGGTTGGGGGAATGTTCATTTTGTGGGAGCAATAAGGCAGGCTCCCTTGCTCCATGAGGCAGGGGAGTCAGGAGAAGAGAAGAAACTGCGGCTGGAAGTAAAGCATAGCGTGGATGTAGCCCTGGTTGGAGGGCCTGGAGTAGGGAAAACAGCACTCTTAAACCAGCTAGCAGGGACGAGATGGGAGATAGGAACACACCCATTTTCGACGATCGAGGTATTGTTAGGAGTGTACCATGATGGCGCGGTTGAAGTGACCTTTGTTGAGATCCCGGCACTCGTCGCGGGGGCGCACAGAGGGAAGGGACTAGGAAACACAGCGCTCAAGCATGCGGAGCGAGCGAGGGTTCTTGTCTATGTGCTTGATGCAGCTCAAGGGAATATCCACGAGCAGTTGGGTATACTCACGGACGAGATTGCCGAGTACGATAAAGGGCTAGAAACCAAAGCGAGTGTAGTTCTTGTTAACAGGGTAGATGTGCGGGAGGGAGAGGAGGCGGGTATCGCCAGAAAGGTATGGTGCGTATCGGCCACCACAGGGTATGGAGTCAAGGAAGCACGAGACGAAATCCTCCAGCGCGTGCGAGATGCCTCCACCCAGGTGCATATGGCGGAGACGATGACCAGTCCTGAGCCGGAGCGGAGACGGGAGATACGGATTGAGAGAGAAGGCGAGGTGTTCGTCGTGCGGCACCGGAGGGCGGAGCAGGTCGCTGCCGCCACGGATCTGATCAACTGGACAGCTCTCGGGCAGTTCAGGGGCCTGCTGCGCACACTAGGGGTAACTAAAGCGCTGGAGAGGGCGGGTGTGAAGGCTGGGCAGACGGTTCGCGTAGCCGGTAAGGAGTTCGAATGGTAGCCCGGAGGATAGGGCTTCTGGGAGCGACCTTTGACCCGATCCACATAGGACACCTGGCCATCGCCGAGGAGGCCCGCGAGAGCCTGAACCTCGGCACCGTCCTCTTCATCCCAGCGGGGGAGCCGTGGATGAAAAGAGGCCACGCCATTACGCCTATCGAGGACCGGGTAGCCATGGTTCGGCTTGGCATCCGAGGTAACCCAGCCTTTCGGCTCTCCACGGTTGAGGCGAGTCAGGAGGGGCCGACCTATACGGCGGATACCCTCCGGTTACTCAAAGGGAGCGCGCCAAAGGCGACGCAGTATTTCCTCATCATGGGCATGGACGCGTTGCGCGGCCTGCCCCTCTGGCGCAGGCCGCAGGAAGTGGTCCGCCTCAGCCGCATCGTCGCCTTCCCGCGCCCCGGCTACCGGCGAGTTGCCCTGGCTGCCCTGGAGCGGCGGCTGCCAGGGATAACGGGCCGCGTCACGCTGCTGGAGGGCCCGCTACTGGGCATCAGCGCCACGGAGATACGCTGCCGGGTTGCTCAGGGGAAGAGCATCCGATACCTGGCGCCGGAGGCGGTGGTGCGCTATATTGAGCAGCGCCGTCTTTATATGAGGTAGGAGGGACAATACCCGTGTCGAGTACCCCATGGGCCGCCCATGCGGCGTGGCAAGAGGCACGGAAAGGGAGCGAAGCATGAAACCCTGTGAATGTCTGCGCTGCGGCCACACCTGGTACCCGCGCCGGTTCGACGCGAAGGGCCGCCCCCAGCGCCCGAAGCTGTGCGCGGGGAAGCGGTGCCGGTCTCCGTGCTGGGACAGGCCACGGGCGCCGGCGGGGCATCTGGAGGCTGTGGCAGAGGGCGACGAGGCGACGATAAGGAATCGGGGCACTGACGCCCGGACGCTGGGGCCGCACCTGGAGGCCGGGGCCGAAGGCGACGAGGCCACAGGGCGCGCCGAGCTCCTGCAGCGGCTTCAGAAGCTCGCGGTGGAGACCGGCGCCCTCCAGTATGGTGACTTCACTCTCTCCTCCGGAGCGAAAAGCCCGTTCTACTTCGACGGCAAGCGGCTCACCTATCACCCGGAGGGCGCGGCCATCGTCGGGCAGCTCATCTTCGAGACGCTACGCGATGCGGGGGTGGAGGCGGTGGGTGGCCTCACTATGGGCGCGGACCCCATTGCGGTGGCGGTGGCTGTGACCAGCCACCAGTGCGAAAAGCCCCTTGCTGCTTTCTCCGTACGCAAAGAAGCCAAAGGCCATGGGACAAGCAAGGCCATTGAGGGGGCGCTGCCCGATCGGCCGGTGCAGGTAGCCGTGGTGGAGGACGTCATCACCACCGGGGCCTCCGCTAGCCAGGCGATAAAGGCGGTTGAGGGAAAGGGACACCGGGTGACGATGGTGGTAGCCATTGTGGACCGAGGCCAGGGTGGGAGCGCGGCGCTCCGTGAGCGGGGCTACCGCTTCACGGCGCTGCTCCGGCTGGACGACCAGGGCAGGCTTCACCCGTACGCCTAGCCGCGGCCTCCGGGCTGCTCAGGACGAACGGCAATTCCACTCCTAGATGTCCAGGTTGCGCACGGTCTTGGCGCGGGCCTTGATGAAGTTGTAGCGCGGCTCCACGTCCTCGCCCATCAGGTCGCTGAACACTCGGTCAGCCGCTTGCGCGTCTTCAATGGTCACGCGCAGCAGGGTGCGGGTCTCCGGGTTCATAGTGGTCTGCCAGAGCTGGTCCGGGTTCATTTCGCCCAGGCCCTTGTAGCGCTGGATGGAGAGGGAGGAGCTGGCCAGGGAGCCGAGCTCTTGCTCCAGCTCACGCAGGGAGGCGACGCGCCGAAGCTCCTTGCCCTTGCGCTTCACGAGCAAGGGCTTGCCCTCCACGTCCTTGATCTCCTGATAGGCGCTGTAGGTGAACTCCACGTGGTCAGCCGTGAGCAGGGCGGCCAGGGCCTCCTGGGAAAAGGTGACACCGCCGATCTCCCAGCGCCGTTTGGTCTGGTCCTCTTTGACTGGGGCCTTGCGCTTCTTGAGCTGGGAGACGAAGGTTTCCACAAGCTGTTCGGCGTCCTCGCCGCCGGGCTCGGGGAAGTCCAAGTCAGGAATGGCGAAGAGCGCGCTCACCTGCTCCGGCGTGCAACCGCGTCGCCGCGCCGTCTCCAGCCAGCGGGAAAAGCTGGCCGACTCTTTGAGGGTGCGGATGAGCTTTTTACCGGAGTAGGAGGCCTGAGAGGTCTCGTCGACAGCCTCCAAGTCGCGGGCCACCATCTCACGGACGCGGTCTTGACGCTCATCCTCAGAGTAGACCCACCACTGCTCTTTGCCGGACTGGACGCGGTAGAGCGGTGGCTGGGCGATGTAGAGGCGGCCATCGGTGATGAGCTGGCGCATGTGACGGAAGAAGAGGGTGAGGAGAAGGGTGCGGATGTGTGAGCCGTCCACGTCGGCGTCCGTCATGATGATGACGTGGTGGTAGCGCGGCTTGGACAGGTCGAACATGCTCTGGTTGAGAGGCTCCTCGCCGTTCGCGCCATTGGTGCGGCCCTTGCCGTCCTTGCCGCCGGCCAGGGCCACGCCGATGGCGGCGAGGAGGGCGCGGATCTCTTCGTGGGCGAGCATACGGTCCTCGCGGGCCTTCTCCACGTTGAGGATTTTGCCGCGCAGGGGCAGGATGGCCTGGAATCGGCGGTCCCGGCCTCCCTTGGCGGAGCCGCCCGCCGATTCGCCCTCGACGATGTAGAGCTCGGAGCGGGAGGGGTCCTTTTCGGAGCAGTCGGCCAGTTTGCCGGGGAGGCCGCCGCCCTCCAGGGCGCCCTTGCGCAGCACCAGGTCGCGGGCTTTTCGGGCCGCTTCGCGCGCCCGGGCGGTGGTGAGGCACTTTTCGATGATGGACCGGCCGTCCTGGGGGTGCTCTTCCAGGTACTGTCCCAGGGCATCGGCGACGACGGTTTCGACCTGGCCCTTGACCTCTGGGTTGCCCAGCTTGCCCTTGGTCTGGCCCTCGAACTGGGGGTTGACGAGCTTGACGCTGACGACGGCTGTGAGGCCCTCGCGGACATCTTCGCCGGACAGGTTGGAGGTGTCCTCCTTGAGGAGCTTGAAGCGGCGACCGTAGTCGTTGAGGACGCGGGTGAGGCCGGCGCGGAAGCCGGTGAGATGGGAGCCGCCGTCCACGGTGTTTATACAGTTGGCGAAGGTGAGGACGGTCTCCTGATAGCCGTCGTTGTACTGGATGGAGACTTCCACCTGGGTAGAGTCCGACTGGCGGTTGAAGTAGATGGGGTGGGCGGACAGCGTGTCGCGGTCGCGGTTGAGCCTGCGGACTAGGCTGGCGATGCCGCCTTCAAAGAAGAAGGTGAGATCCTTGCCGGTGCGCTCCTGAATGAGGGTGATCTCTAGACCCTTATTGAGGTAGGCCATCTCCCGCATCCGCTCGGCCACGGTGTCGAAGTCGTACTCGATCTTGTTGAAGATGGCCTTGTCCGGCATGAAGATGATGGTGGTGCCGGTGCCGTCGGCGCGGCCCGCCTCGGCTAGGGGCGTCTTGGGGCGGCCCCGCTCGTACTCCTGGGTGTAGAGCTTGCCGTTGCGCTTGATCTCAGCGCGCAGCCAGATGGAGAGGGCGTTGACCACAGAGGCGCCCACGCCGTGGAGGCCGCCGGTGACCTTGTACCCGCCGCCGCCGAACTTGCCCCCGGCGTGGAGGATGGTGAGGACGGTCTCGACGGCGGACTTGCCGGTCTGGGGGTGGGTCTCCACGGGGATGCCGCGGCCGTT
>JACPQI010000164.1 GCA_016190545.1 Chloroflexota bacterium | reverse complement strand
GTCTGCGCGACCTGCGGACAGCAAACGCAAGTCCCGTTCCAGCCACGCGGCACAAAGCCAGTGTACTGCAGCGACTGTTTCCGCAAGGTCCAGCAGCCATCCTACCGCTAAGGCCTGACGCCTGAACCAGTCGTAGGCACGGGGCTACGAGCAAACCGTAGCTCCGTGCCTTAACATTTGGCCGTGGTGTGCCTAGAAAGGAACCTCGTTTGGAAGTCACTCTGCGCGAAGGTGAGTCTCAAGAAAGCTTGCTCAAGCGCTTCAACAGCCTGGTCCAACGCTCAGGCGTTCTCCGGGAGGCAAAGCGCAAGCGCTTCTTTATCTCCAAGGGCGAAGCCGCCCGCGAGAAGCAACGCCGCGCAGCCCGCCGCCGTAACCGCATGCGGCGCTATGCCTAGCGCTCAGGGTACTTGACCTTTAACCCGACCCCTGGCGCCTTAGAAGAAGTAGGCACGTCCCCCACACTGCTGGTTCAGAGCACTCTACTCTACCTCGCTCAGGGCAAATGAAAAGCCAAAATCTGAGGGTAGACCACAGGTCCGCAACAGTCTAGCCGAGGGTCATTCCAGCAAGGTCCTCCAGAGGACGGACAACGCATGCCCAGTCTTTATCTGCGTACCCGGCAAGGCAGGCTTCGTTGAATACCTCTCGCGTGATGCGCCCGACCAGCGTACGCACGCCCGCTTCATCGGCGGCAGCCAGGGCGAGCCCCAGGTCTTTCATGACGAACTTCATGCCGGGACGGTCCGGGAAGTCCCGATTGACCATGACCGGCCCCTGGGACATCAGCACCCTGCTGGACGCGGTGCTCTCTTTGAAAATCTCCAGGGCCGCTTTGGGCGGGACCCCGAACTTGGCGACCAGCACTAGCCCCTCAACAATACCAGCCATATTGATGGACATCATCAAGGCGTTGGCCAACTTCACCGCCATGCCGCTGCCGACCGGGCCGACAAGAAAGACCCGGCTTGCCAGGTCATCCAGGACTGACTTCACCCGCTGGTAGACCTCCTCATCTCCCCCCACCATGAGCGTGAGTTTTCCCTCGGCAGCCAGGGGCGGGCCGCCGCTGACCGGGGCATCCAGTAGATACGCCCCTCTCTCCCTGGCTGCAGCCTCCAGGCGACGGGCTTGACCGACCGATATGGTGCTGTGCTCGACAAACACCTGGCCCGGCCGAGCGTGGGCGAGCAGACCGTCACGGCCCAGGTAGACGGCATCGCTGTCCGGAGGCGAGGTGAGGCAGGTGTGGACGACATCGCAGCCCTGGGCCACCTCCCTGAGCGACTTCGCCCCGAGCCCGCCCGACCCGACAAAGGCTTGCTGCTTCGCCGGGCTCCTGTTGTATCCAACCACACCACGGCCCTTGGCAAGAAGCCGCCGGGCCATGGGTTGCCCAAGCGCTCCCAGTCCCACAAACCCAATGTTCATGACTGCCCCCTCTCAAAGCAATGGGCACCATCATAACACGCGATGGCAACCTTGGCCGCCACGCGATTCTCCTTTAGGCGGCAGGCTGAGAGTGGCGATGCCATAGAAAGCATGTTGACTCGCTGTCGAAGGTCAACTATCATCGACTAACCTTGCATCGAGGCCCATTGCACCATCGGCATCGCATCGCAAGAATTCGTGCGGTGTCTGGTTACACTGCATCAGAGGAGGGCGTACGCTCAATGTCGTGGGAATACCTGAAGCTCTTCCACATCATCTTCGTCCTGGTCTTCTTTGCCGGCACTATCGTCAGCATGATGGCCGGCATGCGCGCCGAGAAGGCAGCCGCTCTGGAGACGATTGTGGCGCTCACCGGGCTGGGCAAGAACGCCGCGAAGTTTCTCACCATCCCCTCATTTATCCTGGTCGGCGTGTTTGGCGTGCTGACGGCAAGGGAACAGGGGCTGTCACTCACCGACACGGGCTGGCTCAATGCCGCCTACAGCGCGTCCGTCCTCGGCTTTCTTCTCGGCGTATTGGTGATGTACCGAAGCGAGGCCAAGGCGCATGCCCTCGCCGCGCGCGACCTTGCAGCAGGGAAAAAGTCGGAGGAACTGGAGAAAGCGCTGAGGTCGCCCGTGCCCAAGATCGTCGGCCCACTGCTCCACGGGCTGGTGCTCTACATCCTGGTCCTGATGGTGTTCAAGCCGTTCGACTAAGCAGATTGGTGAGCACCTGGACGACGCCGACCAGCGCAATGACGGCAGCCCGAGGCTGAACGAGGACAAGCGTCGTCTACAACGCAACGCCGCCTGGTCCCGTTATCAGAACTCGGCGGCGTTGCGTTGTAGCAGGCCAAGCAGGAAGCTCTCTACTCAACCACCTCGACGGCCAGGCGGATGATGGGCACCCTATATCCTATCGCCAGGCCTGGATGGTCCTCCAGGGCCGTCAACTGGGGCAGCTCGTAGTTCCAAAACTCTGGGACAAGATCGTTCCTATCC
>JACPQI010000180.1 GCA_016190545.1 Chloroflexota bacterium | reverse complement strand
GTGCCGATGTCGATCCAGTAACCCTGCGTGGGGAAGCCATACACGGGGAGGTTCATCTGGAGCAAACGGGGAAAGAGGTTGTGCTCAAAGGAGCAGAACGCTCCAGGCTCCATCTCGTCCAGCACCTCCGGCTCCAGCACGTAGCACCCGCCGTTGACCATGTTGGTGGTCACTGACTCCCAACTCGGTTTTTCCAGGAAGCGGCGGACTTTCCCTCTCGGGCTCGTTTCCACCACGCCAAAGCTCGTGGGGTCCTCCGCTGGCATCAATGCCAGCGTAGCTACAGCCTCGCGCTCCCGGTGGTAGGCCAGGAGCTGGGTGATATCAAGGTCGGAGAGGACATCGCCGTTGAGAACAAAGAAGGTATTGTCCAGGAACGCCTCCGCATTTTTCACGGCGCCTGCCGTGCCCAGCGGCGACTCCTCAAGAGAGTAGGTCAGCGTGATGCCAAGCCCGTGGCCATCGCCGAAATAACGTTTGATCTGGTCCGGCAGGTAATGAGCGGCCAGGATGACTTCTGTGATGTTGTGCTGCTTGAGGCGCTCAAAGGTATGCACCAGAAAAGGCTTGTTGACGACCGGTACCATAGGTTTGGGAGTTCCGCAGGTCAGCGGGCGAAGACGCGTGCCTTCGCCACCCACCAGGACAACGGCTTTCATCCCCATCCTTGATTTGGTTCCCACCCGGCTACCCGGTCGCCTTCTTGCCCTCTTCCTTTTGTGCTGCTACTACCCGCAGGCCAGCCTCCGCACGAAGCAAAGCAGCTTTATCTGTATGTTCCCACGACAGGTCCACATCGTCGCGCCCGAAGTGCCCGTAGGCAGCCGTCGATCGGTAGATAGGCCGCCGCAGGTTCAAGCGGTCGATGATAGCGGCAGGACGCAGGTCAAAGTGCTTGTGGATGAGCTGGACGATGCGCTCGTCATCCACTTTGGCGGTGCCGAAGGTCTCGATGGCAATAGAGATGGGCGTAGCTACGCCGATGGCATAGGAAACATGGACCTCAATACGGTCAGCAAGCCCAGCGGCCACTACATTCTTCGCCACGTGCCGGGCGGCGTAGGCGGCAGAGCGGTCCACCTTCGTCGGGTCCTTGCCGGAAAAGGCGCCGCCGCCGTGACGGGCGATGCCGCCATAGGTGTCCACGAGGATCTTGCGGCCCGTGAGGCCGGTATCTCCCATCGGGCCGCCAATGACGAAGCGTCCGGTGGGATTGACGTAGTACTTGGTCTTGCTGTCCCGCAAGGCCTTTGGAATGACGGGCTTAATGACAAACTCTAAAACGTCCCGCTTCAGCACGTCCATGCTGACCTCAGGGTCATGCTGGGTGCTGACGACGATGGTGTCCACCCGCTGCGGCACCCCGCGGCAGTACTCGACGGTGACTTGAGACTTGCCATCGGGTCGCAAATACGTGAGCTCGCCGGCCTTGCGCAGCTTGGCGAGCTGCCTGCACAGCTTGTGGGCCAGCACCAGCGGCAGGGGAAGCAACTCCGGCGTCTCGTTGCAGGCGAAGCCTACCATCATGCCCTGGTCGCCTGCGCCTATCTTATCGTAGTCGGTGTTGTTATTTGGAAGTTCTTTTTCTTTTGCCTCCAGCGAGCGGTCCACGCCCAGGGCGATATCTCTGGATTGCTCCTTCACTGAGACCATGACGCCGCAGGTGTGGTAGTCGAAGCCGTACTCAGCGTTGGTGTACCCGATGTCTCGAACTGTGTCGCGCACGATCTGCGGGATCTCCACGTAGGTGTCCGTAGTGATCTCGCCCATCACCACCACAAGGCCTGTGGTAGTGGCCGTCTCGCACGCCACACGGGCCTTGGGATCGCCGGCCAGAATGGCGTCCAGCACCGCGTCCGAGACCTGGTCACACAGCTTGTCCGGGTGGCCCTCCGTCACCGACTCGGAGGTGAGGAAGTAGGAAGGCGACTCAAGGAAAGTGGGTTTCATCCGCTACGACTCCTTTCCTGGATATGGGGTGCGCAAAAAAGAGAGCTAGGTCCCCTCTTCCCAGCTCTCCAGATAGTGCTGCTGCTTCTTGGTGAGCGTGTCGATCTCAATCCCCATAGCCTTAAGCTTGAGGCGGCCCACCTCTTGGTCGATTTCATTGGGCACCGGATAGACATCCGGGTTGGGGCGCTTCTTCTTGGACACCAGGTATTCCGCGCACAGGGCCTGATTGGCGAAGCTCATGTCCATCACGCTGGCCGGATGTCCCTCCGCCGCTGCCAGGTTCACCAGACGCCCCTCGGCAAGAAGGTAGAGGCGTTTCTTATCAGGCAAGGTGAACTCTTCAACATTGGGCCGGATGGTGCGCCGAACGGTAGCCATCTCCGCCAGCACCTTGGTGTCGATCTCCACATCAAAATGGCCGCTGTTGGCCATCATGGCGCCATCCTTCATGGCCTGGAAGTGCTCCTTGCGCAGCACGCTGGTGTTGCCCGTCACGGTCACAAATACATCGCCCGTCTTGGCCGCCTCGGCAAGAGGCATGACCTGGTAGCCGTCCATAGCCGCTTCCAGCGCGCGAATGGGGTCCACTTCCACTACGATAACCTGGGCGCCCATGCCGTCGGCGCGCATCGCCAGGCCGCGCCCGCACCAGCCGTACCCGCAGACGACGACGCGCTTGCCCGCCCACAGCACGTTGGTAGCGCGAGTGATGCCGTCTAGCGTGCTCTGCCCCGTGCCGTAACGGTTATCAAAGAAATGTTTGGTCCGGGCCTCATTCACCGCCACGATGGGATAAATGAGCTTGCCGGCCTGCGCCAGGCTCTTCAACCGGATAACACCCGTAGTCGTCTCTTCTGTGCCACCGATGATGTTCTGAGCCAAGTCAGGCCGGTCCTTATGAATGGTGGCGACGAGGTCTGCGCCGTCGTCCATGGTGATATTCGGCTTGTTGTCCAGCACGGCATAGATATGACGATAGTAGGTCTTCTGGTCTTCGCCCCTGATGGCGTAGGTAGGGATGTCAAATGTGTGCACCAAGGCCGCCGCTACAGCGTCCTGGGTGCTGAGGGGATTGCTGGCGCAGAGGGCAACCTCAGCCCCTCCCTCCTTCAACGTGATAACCAGGTTGGCGGTCTCCGTGGTCACGTGGAGACAGGCAGCGATACAGACGTTTTTGAGGGGTTTCTCTTTGGCGAAACGTTCGCGGATAAGCCGAATGACCGGCATCTCCCGAGCGGCCCACTCGATGCGCAAATCCCCCTGCGCCGCAAGGCTGGGGTCCTTGATGTCACCTTTCTTACCAACAACCGTCATGCCTGACTCCTCGATGTGTCTTGGGGAACGAGAATACTTTCGAGTGTCTCCAGAAGCTCGTGGACCGCTTGCTGCGATGAGGCTGTCGTGTCCACGATGAAGTGCCGCGCAGCGGGGACTTCCAGAATCGGTTCAAAGGATTTGCGTTGTTGCTCGTAGACCTCCCAGCGGCCGTCCGAAGGGGATGTGCCCGCTCTGAGCCGCGCCTCCAATCGAGTCTTCACCTCCGGCTCAGCGCACAGGCATTCTAGCACATACAGTTGGGCGCGAGTGGCCTCAGCTAGGGCTACAGTACGGCGCCGCTCCTCCGCCTTGCCGAAGGAGGCATCTAAAACGACCGATTTCCCCTGCTCCAGAAGCTTCCTTCCCTGAACTGCGAGTTCGTCATAGACACGGCGGCTGAAGGCAGGGTCGTAGAGCCCGGTCTGGTAGCCTTCCAGCCTGCGCTCCGCCAGCGGAATGCCGGCCAGCGTCTTGCGCACCACGTCCGAGGAGATGACCACGGCGCCCGCCGCCTTCGCCAGGCCCTCGGCGACAGTGCTCTTGCCCGTGCCGACTAGGCCCGAGGTGATAAACAGGAATGGCCGGGACCGTCCCACTGCATAGGCGTGGGCCAGGTCGAAATAGTCCCGGGCCGCCGCGGCCAAGCGCTCTTTGCTCTCCCCGCTCACGTCCTGGTCATCGAGCTGGAAGCTGTTCACCTTGGCCCGCACACAGGCGCGGTAGCACTTGTAGAAGTCCAGCAGCACCCGCAGCCCCTGGTCGCCGGAGGCTGCGACATAGGCATCGATGAGCGCCTTGGTGAGACGCCGCTGACCGTGGAAGTCCAAGTCCATCGCCAGGAACGCCAGGTCGTTGGCCGTGTCGATGTAGCGGAAGCGCTGGTTGAACTCGATGCAATCGACAATGTAGGTCTTGTCCACGAGGAAAATCTGGGCGGAGTGGAGGTCGCCGTGGCAATCGCGGATGCGGCCCTCCGCCACCCGGCGCTCGAAGACGGCGCGGTTCGCGCTCATGAAGGAGCGGGCGTAGTCCTGCGTCTCCTGCCATGCGTCCCTGGACACGCTGCGCCCGATGTACTTCTCGGTCTGTTCGAAGTTCTCGATGACGTTGCGTCCGACGGCCTCCACAGAGCCGAACTCAACGATAGCAGGGCTGGCCTCGGCGCGCTGGTGGAAGGTGGCAAGCGTCCGAGCGATGTCCCTTACCATGGCCGGCGTGACGAGGCCTCGCCGGAGCAATTCGTTCATCTGGCGGTCGCGCGGGAGCTGCCGCATCTTCACCGCATAGTCGATAGTCCGCCCCTTCCCATCAATGGCGATGCGTCCGTTCTGCTCCCTCACCTCCTCGACGCCCAGGTACACATCCGGCGCCAGGCGGCGGTTCAGCTCGACCTCTTGCTGGCAGAAATAGCGCCGCTTCTCAAGCGTGGTGAAGTCCAGAAATCCGAAGTCGACCGGTTTCTTGACCTTGTACACATAGTCGCCGGTCAAGAAGACATAGGAGATGTGAGTCCGGACCAGCTCCACGCTTTTGGGACGGTGTGGGTAGGCGTCGCCGCGCAGCAGGGCCTGGACCAACGCCGATGGCTTGACAGACAAGGCCTATTCCTTGGAAGGAGAAGGCTTTGGCTTGGCGATTGGCCGCGCTACGGGCCGCTCCGGGGCCTTTCCGGCCTTTCCGGCGGCTAGGGCCTGCTGCTTGCGCTTCAGTTTTAGCTTCCTCACGTTCTTGCGGTGTTTCTGCATGGCCCGGCGTTTGCGTTTGTTCATAGCCTGCCTCCTGAACGTCTTCCCGGCACGGTATGTGGAATAACATCTTCCCACCAGTTGTCGCTACCCACCTGTAGGCCAGGCAAGCTCCGGGCACTGCCTATCGGCGCAGGGCCGTGTCAGGACTTCTTGTGGTCACCCGACTCTATGGGATACCCCTTGTGTGCCCAGCCATCAGTGCCGCCTTCGATGTTATAGAGACGGGTGTACCCCATGGCGGCGGCCATCTCGGCGGCCAGGGCGCTGCGCTGGCCCACCGCGCAGACGAAAACGATCTCTTTGGTGGCGTCGAGCTCTTTTATGCGGGACAATATACTGCCCACAGGAATGAGCACCGCGCCGGGGATGCGCTTCGTCGCGTATTCAGCCGGCTCCCGGACATCAACCAGCATGATATTCTTGCCGTCGCGGTCAAGCTTGGCCTTGGCCTCATCGACGGAGAGTCGCACGAAGGGTTCGCGTGGCGCGCCGCTACCTAGCATTCCTCACTGCTCCTTTGCTGCTCTGTATCAGGATATTGTAGCAGTCCCGCCGCAGGCCGGGTGAGGGACATCCTACGTGATGTACTTGCCGATAATGGGGGCCAGATCGCGCTTGGTCTGAGGAGGTATGGCGGCGGGGTCGGTGATGATGGCGCTCGACAGGGCGCTGGCGCACATACAAGCGCGCTGCTTCGGCAACCGCCTCACCGCCGAGCGCACAATCGACTTGGCCCGCTCCGCGTTCTTCAGCAGGTTGGACACCACCATCTCCACCGTCACGTGGTCGTGGTCCGGGTACCAGCAATCGTAGTCGGTGGAGCAGGCGATGGTGGCGTAGCACAACTCCGCTTCCCGCGCCAGCTTGGCCTCCGGCAGCGCCGTCATGCCGATGACGCTCGCGCCCCATGAGCGGTACAGGTTCGATTCCGCCAGGGTGGAGAAGGCGGGGCCTTCCATGACCACGTAGGTCCCGCCCCGGTGGACCGTGGCCCCGGTGCCTTCGGCGCAATCGCCAAGCACGCCGCTGAGGACGGGACAGAAGGGGTGCGCAAAGCCGACGTGTGCGACGACGCCACCGCCGAAGAAGGTGCTCGACCGGCCCCGGGTCCGGTCGATGAGCTGGTCGGGCACCACCAGGTCAAGGGGCCTGATCTCCTCCTTCAGGCTGCCCACGGCGCTGATGGAGATGACCCACTCCACGCCCAGCGACTTGAGGGCGAAGATGTTGGCCCGGGCGGGTATCTCCGTCGGCGTGAGCCGGTGGCCGCGCCCGTGCCGGGGCAGGAACGCCACTCCTTCACCCTCCAGCACGCCGACAGTAATCGTATCGCTGGGGTCGCCGAAGGGCGTGCGGACCCGCACCTCGCGGACGTCTTTCAGCCCTTCGATGTTATAGAGGCCACTGCCGCCTATCACGCCTATGCGGGCTTGGTCCATAAACCAACCTAGTCCAACAAGTTTGGGGGAATATCTATCAGCATTGATTTGTCGTTTTCTACTTCACTGACCCGTTTGTTGTAAGTTTCCAAAAGCCGTCGGATCTCAGTCCTCACTTCCTTTTCCACGAATTCAGCCATCTCATAAATGTTCTGGCCCAGAAAGGACTCAATGGACAGCACAGATATCTGACCGGGTGCTACAGCATCGGCATTTTGTGTCGCCCCGGCGGTTGCCGCCTCAGGTACTAAAAGAAAGACAATTAGCCCATCGTCCAAGTTTCTTTTGCACTTCTGGTAAATCCACGACATTGGAGACACGGTCACGTGAAACACGGCTTCGCCGATTCTAAAATCTCCCGCAAAGCCGAGCTGCTCATTTGCGCTACTGAAGGGCCGGTTTTCAATGGTGAGTTGAGGAAACCGCATCTCTAACATTGCACCAACAAGATGGCGCGCCACAGGGTTTCCCTTGCCTTGTTTACTGGCTATATCTAGAACATCCTCGAAGAATCGGGAGGCACGAAGGTCAGGATCAAACTCTATGCTGATTCTTTGCTCAATCCGGTTTTTCTGCCACATATCCCCTCTTCAGCGGAAAGAATCAATATTCAAGCGGCTTCGGGTAACCAACGACGAGAGCCTAGCCCCGTCAATCAATGTTACAGAAGGCTTGGTTTCGTGTCTTGCTTCTAAGATGGCCGCTCTAGTGTAGTGGCTTGTAGTGACGAAAACGCCTTTGGCAGTTGAACTCAAGGCACCTCTAAAGTTGTTGATCTCTACACTGCCGACTGCGTGCCTCCACCTTTTAACCTGAGCCTGTACGTGAGTGCCCGCAAAGAAATCATTTGTTTCAACGACGTAGGCATTGATATCTATTCCGCCATCCGCTGAAGCTGGCGTTACGGCGACATCGGAAAACCCGTTTGCCTCCATCAGCGCTTTAATAAGATGCTCGAACTTGTATGGAGCAAGCTGAATTAGAGCACCTCGAACGGTTTCTGTCTCGGCGGAAAAGAGAGCGACACCAGGTTGATTCCCTGTTGTAACCGGTGACGGAACTTCCCTCTCCAACGCAGACATAGGGTTCTGTCTTCGAGACACTTCCAGGAGCATCGCTGAGATTGCTCGTGCTTGGTCGATAGGCACGACCTCAGGTTCCTTGTGAATGCGAAATTCAAACAACCATACTTTTCGAAGCGTCACTCGCCTATCGACTTGCACTTCTTGATAGTGACGCGAGAGTTCCAACAATCCTAAGAACCGATAGATCTGCTGCCCTTCATTCATGAACCCATAATAGGGGACGGGTATTGTGTACTGTTCCGTTAATCTCTTGTTTTGACCCGTGAGTTGCTGGTCTCCTTCGCGCCCTTGGCCAGTGTATAGAAGGATATCGCCTTCAATTCGGTCATGGTACGGGTTGTCAGAGGACATCTTGCCTGAATCCTCAGTTGCAGTGAGTATCGCCACGTGCCGGACGTTTTTGTTCGAATCCAGAGACGGCCGAATGCCGCCAAGGTTTCCTACTTGCAACGAAAGGCGGATTTGGTCGTTTGTGTAACACTCCCCCACACGAAATATGGTAACGATATTCATTGCAGTCGCCCCTCGTTGAACAATGCCCGCAAGCTCTCCTCATACGGAGGCCGGGCCACGCCCGCCTCGGTGATGATGCCGGTGATGTACGTGGCGGGTGTCACGTCGAAGGCGGGGTTTGCCACGAGCACGCCTTCGGGGGCGGTACGCACGCCGCCGAAGCCCGTCACCTCCTCCGGCTTCCGCTCCTCGATGGGGATCTCGGCGCCGCTCTTCTTGGCGAGGTCGATGGTGCTCAGGGGCGCGGCGATGTAGAAGGGGAGGCCATGCTCCTTGGCCAGCACCGCAAGGGAATACGTGCCTATCTTGTTGGCGGTGTCGCCGTTGGCCGCAATGCGGTCCGCGCCCACGATGGCGCACGAAAGCCCGCCGCGCCGCATGACATAACCAGCCTTAGAGTCAGTGATGAGGGTGACGGGCACCTTGGCCTGCACCAGCTCCCAGGCCGTGAGGCGCGCCCCTTGCAGCAACGGCCTGGGAGCTCGTGCAGGC
>JACPQI010000173.1 GCA_016190545.1 Chloroflexota bacterium | reverse complement strand
TATATGACACAGGCAAGTCGTTTGGCCGCCAGTCCTCGATGGCCAAACTGTATGCCATCGAAGAGGCCATGTGGGTCACCACCAAAGCCATCCAGGTGTTCGGCGGCTACGGCTACTTCCGAGAGGCGGCGGTACAGCGCTACTTCCGGGACGCCAAGGTCACGGAGATTTACGAAGGCACCTCCGAGGTGCAGCGCATCATCATCGGACGGGACCTGCTGAAAGACAGCTAGCAACGCCCCTGGCTGGGCTTTGCACTACACTGTCATTCTTGAGTCCCGATTGCATCGGGACGAAGAATCTGGGGTGGAGTGGTTCACCAAACGAGTCCCGCCTCCCCAGACCCTTCGCTGCGCTCAGGGTGACGGGACAACCGCCACTTTTCGTGCAAAGCTAGTTAAGGCCAGTGCGGTCGGCTACCGTTTGGGAAGCTCAACCTCTCGCGTGACGGCGGCACCGATGCCGAAGCCGGTGATGTATTGGACGTGGAGCTCGCTGCCGCCGGCCACAAGCAAGATCAAGTCCTCCGGACGGCGGTACTGGACGATGTGGTTGTTTTCGATGTTCAACTCCACGAAGGGGATATCCATGTCGGGGGGCCACTCCTCGCGGGAGATGCGGCTATTCAGCCACAGGAAGCGCTTCACCTCTTGCTTGGAGTAGCCAGCCTTGGCGAGCTGACGGGCGTGGCCGGTGTTGAAGAGCATAACCGGGTTGCCTTTGCAGAAGAAGGTGCTCACGCTGGGGCTGTGCTTCATCGTTTGGGCGAGCTTATGGAGGACCAGCTTGGGGTCTTCATACTGGGGGATGCAGTTCACCATGTACTCCACCGGCGCCACGGTGACGGTGCTGGCCTGCTTGGGGAAGCCTAGCTCCACGTGATAGGGCTCCCACGGGCTCTCTTCTTCCAGCTCCCCCATGCAGAAGGTGAACTTGGCCGGTTGAGCGTGGACTGACTTGTCCACGTCCGGGATGGCGCCGCCGCCGATGTTGATCATCATCAGGCGGACAGCCCGGCCGATGGTGGCGTTGGCACGGAAGCCGGGGCCCAACAGGCCGCGTCCGCAGTGCAACTCGATCTGATTGCGAACTGGACCGTTCACGATGAGCAGGGGTGCAGCGGGGTTAGTTGTGGCCTGAAGGCCAGCGAGGTTGAAGGCGGGGTCGGCCATCGCTTTGAGGGCTGCAATGAGCACCGGCATATATGCCGGCAAGCACCCGGCCATCACGGCGTTGATGGCGATCTTCTCCACCGTGGCCTTGCCCATAGCAGGCGCCACTTCACACACCACGTCCTGGGGGTCTCTCTTGACGTGCTCCACGAAGCGGCGCACTCGGTCAGGCGTGGGCGGTATGATGGGAAGCCCGTCCGACCAGCCGTTCTTGATGGCGAGCTCAAAGACTGCTTCGGGCGAGCCGTCCACCTCATGGGTGGGAGACGCTAAGGGCTTATCGGTCATTGCTCCTCTTTCGGGGAACGCTCATCAGATACATACCTGCGGCCTATATCATTCACCCTGAGTACATTGAGGGTAGCAGGACGCTACGCGTCTTTCCAGACTGGTTTGCGCTTCTCCAGGAACGCAGTCATTCCCTCGCGGGCGTCCTGGGTCGGTAGCAGGGTAGCGTTGATCTCGCGGGCCATGGCCAGTGCGCGGTCGATGTCCATGTCCTCGAAGAAGTTAAGGGCTTTCTTACCCCAGGACAGGGGTACCCGGCTGCGGCTCTTGAGTTGCTTCACCAAGGCGTCGACTTCCTCAGACAGCTTCTCGTGGGGCACCACCTTGTTGACAATGCCCATCTCTTTCGCCTCCTGCGGTGGGACGATGCGGCCCGTGAGACCCATGTCCAGGGCATGGCGGCGGCCCACCGCCCGGAACACGACCGGCATGATGAGCATGGGGAACAGGCCCACCGTGATCTCCACCGTGCCGAAGGAGGCCTTGTCGGACGCGATAGCCATGTCGCAAGCGCAGACCAGGCCGGTCGCGCCCGCCAGGGCCGGGCCGTTCACCGCCGCCACGATGGGCAGGTCCATCTCCCGCATGAGGCGGAACAGGTCTGTATAGGCAAGGCACTCGTTGGCCAGGACGTGGGACGGCTGGCCCATCAGTTTGCTCATGTAGTCAAGGTCGCCGCCAGCGCTGAAGGCGGTGCCCGCGCCGGTGATGGTGACGGCGCGTACGCTCTTGTCGGCGCTGGCCTCGCGTAGGACGGCGGTCAGCTCACGAGCCGTATCAAAGCCGAAGGGATTGCGGCGCTCCGGCTGGTTCAATGTCACCCTGGATCCGCCGTCGGTGGGTTCGTAAAGCAGCGTCTTGTACGTCGCCATGTCAACTCTCCTTCGGCGCTGGGCTATGGTCGTTAAGCTTTCTTCTCGACGTGTTCGCCCAGTCGGCGGGCCTCGGCCTTCTTGAGGCCCATCACGTCGTCCGCGATGATGATCTTCTGGATGAGGTTGCTGCCTTCCCCTGCCACGTAGAGCATGCTATCGCGGAAGTAGCGCGCGATGGGGAAATCGGACGAGTAGCCGTACGCGCCGTATATCTGTTGGCAGGCGCGGGCAGCCGAAGCGCCAGCCTCGCTAGCGACAAACTTGGCTAGGTTCGCCTCGTGAGCGAAGGGTAGCTTCTCATCTGCCATCCAGGCCGCCTTGTAGAGCATGGCCCGGGCGGTCTCCGCGGCCACGATGATGTCCGCCACCAGGAACTTGATCGCCTGGAACTTGCCGATCTTCTGCCCGAACTGCTCCCGCGTGGTGGCGTAGTAGATGGCGGCGTCTTGGCAGGCCTGGGACAGGCCCAGGGCGCGGGCGGCGACGGTGAGGCGGCCATACTCCAGTGCGGTCATGGCGACGGTCCAGCCCTGGCCCTCCTCCCCGATGCGGTACTCCTCCGGGATCTTGGCATCTTGGAAGAAGATGTACCCGGACTTCATAGCGCGGAAGCCCAGCTTACCGTGGATGTTCTCCATGGAGACACCCGGCATGTCCGGCGTGATGAGGAAGGCGGAGATGCCCGGCTGGCGTAGCTTGGGATTGGTCTTGGCGAAGGTTACCGCCACGCCGCAGACCGAGGCGCCGGTGGCCCAGATCTTGGTCCCGTTCACGATGTAATGGCTGTCCTGGCGGATAGCCTTGGTCTCGATGCCGCCCACGTCCGTGGCGGCGTTGGGCTCGGTGACAGCGAAACAGCCCAGCATTTCGGCGGAGCAGAGCTTGGGCAGGAACTCCTTCTTCAGATGGTCCTTGGCGCCCAGCATAATTACCATGGGGCAGGTGCCCGACTGGGGGTTGGATACCTGGCCCGCCAGCGATTGCCAGGCCCGCCCGATCTCCTCGCTGACGAAGATGTTGGCCAGCCACCCCATATCGGTGCCGCCGTACTCCTCCGGGTAGATGCAGGAGAAGAAGCCCAGTTGGCCCATCTCCTTGATGATCTCCATGGGCAGGTGCTCTTCGTTCTCCCACTTGTCGGCGTAGGGAGCGACCCTTTTGGCCAGGTATTCACGGACCGTTTTCTTGAGGGTCAGGTGTGATGCAGGGATAGTGTAGTCCATAGCACATCTCCTTCTGTGTGATGGGGTGACGGAGATTACAGCCCGGCCTTCTTCGCCTCCGCTGCCGGCACCTCCACTTCCATGCGGCGGACGATCTCACACATGGCTTTGCCGGTCTGGTCGATGCGCAGTGTGCGAGTGGCGCCGCCGCCCAGGCCTTTCCTGAGGACGATTTCCAGGGCGTGGATGTTGGGCATAGGGTAGACGGAGATCTCGCCCTGGACCCAGTCGCCGAAGTACCTGCGGAGGCTCTGGGGCGTCACCGTCTTGACCAGGAGGTTGTACTTGGC
>JACPQI010000165.1 GCA_016190545.1 Chloroflexota bacterium | reverse complement strand
TTCAAGGAGTGCCGCGAGAGAAGGCCCAGGGTAAGCTGGGAGAGCTCTATGAGGAGCTAGCCAAGACGGGGGCGAGTCGCTTCTCCGATATTCTGATGCCCATGACCCACCACCCCAACATTCTTCAGACACTACGGTTGGGGGGGCCCGATGGGCTGGCGCCGGAGTTCGACCGAGAACTGGCGGAGTCCCTCGCGGTAGTCGTGTCCAGTACAAACGGGTGCGCCTGGTGAACGTGGAGCCATTCCCGGCGGCTCCGCCGGATCCGAGGTAAGGACGATGGCCTGGAACAGAAGCTCGTGGGGGACTGGCGCACCGCACCGGTTAGCGAGAGAATCAAAGCGGCGCTGGCGTTCGCGGTGAAGCTAACGATCACCCCGAGAGTGATGGGTGAGGCAGACGTGGAGAACCTGCGCCGGGCTGGTTACAATGATATGGAGATTGCTGAGATCGTATTAGTGACGGCCCATTTCAATTTCATGAACCGGGTTGGCATGGCCCTGGGCATAGAGCCTCCTCGGTCGGAGGGCGCAACGGCAGGACGTTGAGCAGGCGGTCTCCCCCGCATGAGTTGACTCCCAGGATCACCTTGCCCTGGGAAGCCCACAACAGGAGGGAGCGAATGACGATCATCTTTGGCATCGGGGTACCTGCGTCCGCAGAGCCGCTCGCCAACTTTATCCGGCAGGTACGCCTAGCCCAACCGGGGGACTACGTTGGGGCGGCGAATGTACTAAGAAGCTATCTCAAAACATTGACAAGGTTTGAAGCGTAGATTATTTTCTTGCCAAAAGGCAGGGGGTGCTGGCGGTGAAGCCGGAGATTTTGCCAACAATCTGGAAGCGCCCGATGATCTGTGACTCACGGCACTGACTACCCATCGCTTCGGTGTCCAGAATAGTAGACATAGCCAAAGTGTCCAACTACGACTCCTTGATTCTCGTGCCAAAATTCGAAAAAGGAGGGCGCCGTGCCTAAGGGCAGTATGTCAAGCCTGGAGGAAGTGCTACAGCGGTTGGAAACGCTGGAGGAGGAACGGGCAATCCTGCGCGCCATGTACCAGTACGGCCACAGTATTGACTACGGCAAGGAGCAGGAATGGGTGGACTGCTTCACAGAGGATGGCGCCTTTGATGTCCGGCGGCGAGAGGGGCTCCCTGGGTCAGGCCGCGTCCGGCACCAGGGACGGGCTGCCCTTGCCGCCTACATCAGCAAGCATACCCGCGCCCCAAACAAGTACCACAAGCATATGTTGGTAGAGCCGGTGATTACGTTGAAGGGCGCCGAAGCGAGCGTCGCGAGCTACTTCGCGCGGCTTGACGAAAGCGCGGCGGGCGAGCCCTACATCCTCGCCTTCGGGCGGTACCACGACAAGATGGTCAAGTGCCCGGATGGCAAGTGGCGATTCAGAGAGCGCATTGCTGATATTGAAGCACTCTCCAGGACTACCGACCGTGTCGGTTCTTTGCCCCGAAATGTTTCAGGAGGAGCGGAATGACAAACTTGGCCCAGTTCGATCTACATGGTCGGGCCGCCATCGTCACGGGAAGCGGGAAGGGGATCGGCAGGGCCCTCGCTCTGGGGCTGGCACAAGCTGGCGCTGATGTGGTAGTGGTTGCCCGCACAAAGTCCGACGTGGATGAGGTGGCGCGGGAGATCGAGACCTCAGGGCAGAAGGCACTGGGAGTCTGCGCTGATGTCACCGTCAAGGCGGACGTAGAAGCTCTCGTCCAGAAGGCGGTGAAGGTTTTTGGCAAGATTGATGTTCTCATCAATAACGTCGGGGGAGGCACTTACTGTCCAGTGCTGGAGATGGAAGAAGACGCCTGGCATACCGCGGTGGCCCGGAACCTGCACAGCGTCTACCATTGCAGCCGCGCAGTAGGCAAAGTCATGGTGCAGCAGAAAAGGGGCAGCATCATCAACATCAGCTCTGGCCAGAGCACGTGGCCCAGCATGGGGCTGGCCCACTACGGCGCCGCAAAGGCGGGTATGCACACGTTTAGCCAGGCCCTCGCTCTTGAGTGGGGACCCTACAATGTGCGGGTGAACGTGCTCATGCCAGGCATCACCGAGACGACTTTGACCAAGCGGTACTACGCCGATCGCCCCGAGGTGCTTCGCAACAGCCTGGCCAGAATACCGCTGGGGCGCCTGGCCCAACCGGAGGACTACGTTGGGGCGGCTATCTTCCTGGCCTCTGACGCCTCTGCATACATCACGGGGGCCATCATCTATGCCAGGGGTGGTCTGACAACCGCATAGGACGGCCCGACATAGTTGTCTGCTGATGGCAATGCGACCCAGCGTCGGGACAACGAGGCGGCCAGTACCGGAAGATGAGAATGTTCAGAATCAGGACTTCTCATTGAGTGTGAAGGGAGGAACCATGGCGAGACTGACAGGTGGTAGCGCACGAGAGATTTATCAGAAGCTGCCGGCGGGCATGTACGAGCCTTTTCGCCGCTTCTATCGAGCGCTCTGGGAGAACGGCGCCGTTGAGGCTCCTTTGAAAGAGATGGTCCGCCTGAGATCAGCGCAACTCAACGACTGCACTCATTGAGTGTTAAGCCGCGTTGCTGAGGCTCAGCAGCAGGGTCTTACCGAAGAGAAGCTCTCCAAGGTAAGCAATTTCGAAGCATCAGACCTCACAGAGCGAGAAAAGGCTGCGCTTCGATTCGCGGAGCTTCTCGTCCTCAACCCCAAGGCAATCGACGACGCGCTCATGGAGGATCTCAAGATCCACTTTGCCGAGGCCCAGATCGTCGAACTCGCCTTTGCGGTGATGGTTTTCAATGGCCTGCATCGGTTCAATGTCGCCATTGACCTCGAGCCTGTTCATCCCGATGGTCTTAGGCTAACAAGCGTATCTGGCCTGCCTGGCACGTGAGGCGGTTAGTTGGCTGAACGCCACCGCATCGCAGGGTAAAGAAGGGAGGCTCCATTGGACGGGTGGATACAGCGATCCTGCGGCTTTCGCCCGATACTCAGAGAAGCGTTGCGAAGGAAGGAGACCCATGAAAATCTTTGAAGCCGTTGCCAAGGCAGTAGCTGCGGAAGGGACCGAGGTGGTGTTCAGCGTTATGGACGAAGTGACCATCAGCCTGGTGCAGGCGATGCACGAGGAGGGCGTGCGGGTTATCCATGCTCGCCACGAGCAGGGCGCGGTGGTCATGGCTGATGGATATGCCCGGGCCACTGGAAAGCCTGGTGTCTGCACAGTGGGTACGGGACCGGGGCTGGCCCAGACGGGAACGGGGCTGGTGACGGCGCGCAAGCGGGGTTCCCCTCTCCTGGTCATCGCGGGGGACATGCCTGCCGGCGACCGCGGCAATGCGAAGACCTTCGACCAGCGCCGGTATGTGGAATCGACCGCGGGACACTTTGTTCCCTTGCGGAGGGCTATGACGGTGGGTGAGGACGTGCAACTCGCCTTTCGCACTATTCGCGCGGGGCGAGGCCCTGTGGTCTTCAACGCACCGGTCGATGTCCTGAGGAGTGACTATCCGTGGGAGTGGCAGTACCAGGCTTCCCGAGCAACGATGCCTCCGCCGTTCCGCCTCGCCCCGGATCCCGTTGCCGTGGAGCGCGCCGCGGCCATGTTGGTGGCGGCCAAACGCCCAGTGATCCTGGCAGGGAGGGGCGCTGTGCTCTCAGAGGCGCGGGGTGAGATCGAGGCCCTGGCATCGCGCACCGGGGCCCTCCTTGGAACGAGCCTTCAGGCTTGGCAGTATTTTCGAGGCCACCCCTCCTACATCGGTGTCTTTGGCGCCTTTGCCGCGGACTCGGCGGTGGAACTGTTGGCCCAGGCCGACTTGATCCTTGCCGTGGGAGCTTCCCTCAATCCCTACACTACCGGTGGTGGGCGCATCGCTCCCAAGGCCAAGGTGGTCCACATTGATCAGGACCAGGACCGCTTCGGCGAGTTCACGCCTGTAGAGTTGGGTATCCAAGGCGATGCTCGGACGGTCGTCGCTGCAATCAATGCAAGTCTCGCAGAGGCGGGCATATCCGAGCGGCCCAGCTTTTGGGCGAGTGAGAGCGCGCAGGCGCTTATCAAGGCTTGTCGGCCCAGGCCGCCCGCCGCAGCGATAGGGTCTGAGCAGCTTCGTCTCGCTCAGGTCCTCGCCGAACTGGACCGGGTCTTGCCCCAAGACAGAGTCGTCGTCGTGGATGGCGGAATGAACCTCTTGTTCGTGTGGGACCACATTACCGTCCCTGGCCCGGACTCCCTTGTGTGGCCCAAGGACTTCCAGTCTATCGGCCTTGGCCTGGCCATGGGCATTGGAGCGGCCCTGGGCAGGCCAGACCGACATTGCATCGTCTTTGCGGGCGACGGCGGCTTCATGATGAACATCCAGGAGTTGGAAACGGCCGCTCGCTACCACATCCCCTTGACCATAGTGGTGCTGAACGACGGGGCCTATGGCGCAGAGGTCTACATGCTGAAGGAGGAGAAGAAACCACCAGCCCTGGCTTGCTTTCAGGATGTGGATTTCGCAGATGTGGCCCGGGCCTTCAAGGCCAGGGGCCTTACGGTGCGCACTCTGGCGGACATCCAGGCTGTGGGCAAACTGGCGGGGAAAAGGGATGGCCCTGTGGTGGTGGACGCCAAGATCGCGACAGAGGAAGAGCACCGAGTATTCAAGAGCGCGGCCCGCGCCTAGTCGGGCGCCACTCCAGCTAGTCGCTCGCCTTACTTGCGCCGACGCCTGGGAAACCTGCGCCGCGCCCCGTACGACGGCTTTGTAGGAGCGGCCTCAGTCGGCGCTATCTGCGGGATCTCGAGTCGCGGCTTGGAAGGCCCGTAGGCGACGCTGAGGGCGGCGGCCGCGACATCCAGCGGGTCGTGCTGCTGGGCCAGCTGCTCCGCCAGCGACCGGAACGCTCCCCACTGGCCTTCCAGCAAAGCCTGCCGCGCCTGGGCCGCTACGCTCTCCCGCTCCCGCTCCTCGACTTCGGCTACCGTCGGCAAGTCTTTGTGCTGCAAGGGAGAGCCTAACGCCCGTTCAATCGTCTTGAGCAGGGGGAGCTCGCGTGGCGTCACCAGCGTCAGCGCCTCGCCCGCCCGCCCAGCTCTGGCCGTCCGCCCGATGCGATGCACGTAGGAGTCCGCCTCCTGCGGGATGTCGAAGTTGACCACGTGGGACACCTCTGGAATATCGATGCCTCTGGCGGCCACATCCGTCGCCACCAGCACTTCCACCTGGCCCTTGCGGGTCGCCGCCATCACGGCCTCGCGCTGGCCCTGGGTCATATCGCCGTGCAGCGCCTCG
>JACPQI010000162.1 GCA_016190545.1 Chloroflexota bacterium | reverse complement strand
TGGGTGTGGAAGAAGTTCTCGCCGCCTTCCGCGTAGCTCTTGATGACGATTTGCAGCTTGTCCGTTCGCGCGAGGAGCCGGTCCATGCGGCCCTGCTTCAACAGGGGCGCGGTCACCTGGAAGGGCTGGAGCGCGGGCGCCGTCTTTGTTGTTGACTTCTGCATGATTTCCTCCTCAACAGCACGCTATGTCGAGCCTTTGAAACCCGATCCTTCAGGAAGCACCTTATTTCTTTACGCCGTACATGCGAAGGGCGTTGTCGCGCAGCGCTTTCCGCTTCACTAGCGGGGAAAGGCCATCACGGTCCGCGAGCGCAGCCGCGGAGCCGGGGAAGATGGCATCGAAGTGGGGAAAGTCGCTGGAGAAAATCAAGGTGTCTTCCAGGCCGAAGTCCACCATATGAGGTATGAGGTGGTCGTCAGGCTCCACGCCCAGGAAGCACTGGCGTTTGAAGGTCTCACTCGCCTCCTCCTTGATCTCCGGATAAAAGCGGCGCAGCTTTTCATAGTGCTCGTCTATGCGGTTGAGCCAGAACGGAGCCCATCCAGCGCCGTTCTCCATAAAACCCACCCTGAGCTTGGGATGGCGGTAGAACACGCCGCCGGTAATGAGCAATAGGCAGGCGAGCATGTGCTCGAAGGGGTGGCAGGCAACATGCCCCTGGAAGAAGTTGTGCACCCGCTCGACACCCACCTGCGGGATCTTGAGGCCGTAGCCCTCATGGACCCCTATGGCTATATTCAAATCTTCAGCGGCATCCCACACACGCTCGTAGTTCGGGTGGTCCAGGTTGATACCTCCGACCGTGTTGGGCCGGAGCATGATGGCGTGAAAGCCCTTCTTTCGAGCCCGCCGGGCCTCCTCCACAGCGAGGATGGTGTCCTGCTGGGGCACCAACGCTATGCCACGCAAGCGGTGGGTGTTCACGGAGCAGAAGTCTGTTAGCCAGTCGTTGTAGGCCTGCTCCACGGCGAGAGCGAAGGCGGAACTTTGCAATGCAGGAGTCAGGCTGAGGATCTGTGAGGGATAGAGGTAGGCTACATCAACGCCATCTTTGTCCATGGCTACGAGGCGGTCATGAGGGTCGGCGCCGCTCATCTTCCGGGCCTCCGCCAGAGAGATCGCCTCCGGGTTATCGTACTTCCAGCCGCCTGGCGTGAGGAGCGTGCCAACGTTTCCGACACCACCCATGCCGCCGGTGCCGCTGCCCTTGTAGCCCAGCATGGGCGTGGGCGATTCGAGTTTGCGGCCCTCGGCATAGAGCTGGGGCGTGCCGTCATCCTCTACGACCTGCTGGGGCATCCACTCCCAGTATTTTTTCGGCAAGTAGGACTTCCACCAGTCCTCGCTGGGGAAGATGATGTGCCCATCCCCGTCTACTACTTCGTAATTCAGTTTCTTGCCTGGCATAGCTTATACCTCCCGGTCTTGTTGCTGCGAGCTAGCTTCGACTGCCTGCCTTCGCTTTCTGTCGCCTGGGCGGCCACGCCGATGGGTTCACAATGGAAGGTGGGCGCTCGCCTCGCAGGGCAGCGAGCAGGTTCTTGGCTACGTTTACAGAGAGCCGGTAGGTCGACTCCTCCGTCACGCCGGCGCTGTGCGGCGTCACCACCACATTGGGCAGCTTGAACAGCGGCTCGTCCTTGCGAGGCGGCTCCGGATCGAATACGTCCAAGGCGGCCCCCGCTATCCGCTTCTCCACTAAACACCGGTAGAGGGCCTGCTGGTCCACCACGCCGCCTCGCGACGCGTTGATGAAAAACGCGGTGGGCCTTAGGTGCGCCATCTCCTCAGCGCCGATGAGCCCCCTGGTGTTGGGCAAGAGCGGCACATGCACAGTGATGACGTCCGACCGCTGGAACAGGTCGGCGAGCGAGGAGACCTGTTCGGCACCGCGCTCTCTGGCCTGTTCTGCGGTCAGCACTGGGTCGTAGGCCAACACCCGCATACTGAAGGCGGCGTGGCACTTCCGGGCCACGAGGGAGCCGATGTGGCCCAACCCGACGATGCCCACTGTCTTTCCCTCCAACTCCACACCCTTGAAGCGATCCCTGGGTTGCCAGCCATTGCCGTCGCCACGTCGCAGGAAGGTGTCCGACTCCACGATGCGCTTTGTGAGGGCGATCATCATGCCGATGGTGTGCTCGGCTACAGGGATGGGGGCCACGCCGGGGGAGTTGAGGATAGGTAACCCCATGTCCGTAGCGGCGGCGATATCGAAGCAGTCGGCGCCGGAGCCGGTGGCGCTCAGCACCTCAAGGTCCGTACTCGTCTCCAGCACGTCCCGCCCAATGCGGATGGGGCCGTGCGCCACTATGGCGTGCACGCCACGCATCGCCTGCTTTATCGCCTCCGGCGTAGGCTCCTTGGGACGGACGATGTCTACTTCCTGGGCGAGGATGCGCTCGCCATCCGGGTGCAGCGTGTGATATACCAAGAGGACCTTCTTCCGTACGCTCATAGGCTTGACCTCGCGTTCTGCGTTTGGGGCCAGGTTGCTGTCAGGGCAAGGGCAGCGGCATCAGGGCTATCGTGTCTGTGCCGTGTCCGCCGGGACGTAATCAGCCGGTGCGGCCCGGACCAGAAGGAATTTCATGCCCCTGGGCCCGGCCTTGAGCGGACCATAGGGAGTATTGGCCTCGATGAAGAGAGCGTCGCCCGCCGTGTACAGCGCGTCGCCGACCTGGACCTCGCCCTCCAGAACGTAGATGACCTCGCTGGCCGTGTGGCTGTGGGCCCGCTCCACGAAGCCGGCGGCGGCGGCGACAAGCCGCACCAAGGCTCCGTCCTTCTTGGGGTCAATGTAGAGCTTGTTCTTGATGCCCCAGGTCTTCTTGCCGCCGACTTCCATTTCGCGGTTGACTTCCCACTGGACTTCGTTGCCTCGCCGTGTCACGACTTTCCCCATAGCCCTCCTGACGTGTGGCAAACATCGCATCCTCTGCCAAGGGGAGCCTTCCATATAACACGATTCGTGAAAGGCTGTCAAGATGCACGCTCCTGACAGCCATGCGGTCTTCAATAGAAGAATGTGCGCGACCGTCTAATGAGACGAGCGAACACTTATGAGGGCGCTATCGGTTCTATGAGGCTCAGCTCTACTTGCATGCCTGACTTGAAACCATAGCGTTCGGCCAAGCCTGCGTTCATTTCTATGGCGTAGCGGGCCTTGGCGGCGGGTACGTAAATCCGAAGCTCCTGGTCCGGCTTGCCAGGCTCGGGGTACATGGTCTGAATGTCCACGATGCGCCCATCGCTGCCGAGCCACAGAATGTCCAGCGCGATGAGGGTGTTCTTCATCCAGAAGGCGTACGTGTCTTCTTTCCCAAAGACAAAGAGCATTGCCTCGTCAAGGGGCAGGCTGGGACGGTCCATAAGGCCACGAGCGTGTTCTGCACCCGTCTCAGCCACCTCAAGCCGGAAGGCGTAGCCGTTGATGATGGCGGTTGGTGCCTTGGGGTTCGCCGTTGGCGAGGGCCGTGCTGTGGCTGTAGTGGGTGGGACCGTTGCGGTATGCTGGGGCGTAGCCGCTGTAGAGTCTGTGCAGGCCACCAAGATGAGGAGCGCCAGCGCAATGAGCAGCGTCTGCATGGCTAGAGCAGAGGTCGCTGGGCCGGGTGAGAGGCGCGCTTTGCTTCTGGGTACGGGATACCCAGGTGTCCATAGGCCCGGCGTGTCGCCATGCGGCCGCGCGGCGTGCGGTCGAGGAACCCTATCTGTAGCAAGTACGGTTCATAGACGTCCATTACCGTGTCTGCTTCTTCGCTGATGGAGGCGGCGATGGTTTCCAGGCCCACAGGTCCGCCATCGTACTTTTCGATGATAGTCCGCAGCACCTTGTAGTCCGTCTCGTCCAGGCCGAGCTGGTCCACCTCCAGCTTGGACAGGGCCTCCTGTGCGACCTGGCCCGTGATCTTTCCGTGGGCTATCACTTCTGCGTAGTCGCGCACACGCCGCAGGAGCCGGTTGGCCACGCGAGGCGTTCCGCGCGCCCGTTTGGCGATTTCCTGGACGCCCTCCTGGTCGATTACAACGTTCAGGATAGCCGCCGAGCGCTTCGTGATGGTCTCCAAAGCGGCCTGCGAGTAGAAGTCCAGCCGGAAGACCAGGCCAAAGCGGTCCCGCAGGGGCGGGCTCATAGCGGCGTAGCGTGTGGTCGCTCCCACCAGGGTGAACTTGGGCACCTTGAGCCGCAGGTTCTTGGCTGTGGGCCCCTTGCCCAGCACGATATCAAGGGCGTAGTCCTCCATAACCGGGTACAGGACCTCTTCCACCGCCAGCCGAAGCCGGTGAATTTCGTCGATGAACAGCACGTCCTCCTGGCGGAGCGTGGTGACGATGGCGGCCAGGTCGCCCGCTCGTTCGATGGCAGGGCCGGACGTGATACGTACGTTCACGCCCATCTCGGCGGCGACGATGTAGGCCAAGGTGGTCTTGCCCAGACCGGGCGGCCCGTAAAAAAGGAGGTGATCCAGAGGCTCTTCCCGTTTCTGGGCCGCCTTGATGGCAATGGCCAGGTTCTCCTTTGTTTTCTCCTGGCCGACGAAGTCAGCGAGGCGTTTGGGCCGCAGGCTGAGGTCCAAGGAGGAGTCTTCTGGTTTTTGCTTGCTGGAGACCAGACGTTCAGGCAGGGGGGTCACCTCGTGAGAGCGAGTCCAGTTATGGGGATATGGTAGGGGTGTGCAGATGCAGGTGTCAAGCTTGCTCGCCTCATCTCTACACCTTTACACGCAGCTATGCGCATCCTATAATCGGCACCAGCTTTACAATGCGGTGAATGGCGGTGTGGCGAGGACTGCTCCTTGTGCCATTGGCGTTGGCGGCGCTGGCCCTCTCTCCGGCTTGCGGTGGTCGCTCCACCGGACCCGGCGCCGTGGGGCCATCACCACGCCCCTTGCCAACGCCCACACAGGAGCCTCGTCTTATCCTGACGCCACCCGCCTTCACAGGTGTCACCCCTAGGCCCATTGGCGGTGCGGCACCTATTGTCGTAGAAGGACGAGAGGACGCGTACTCGACGCTCTTCGCCAGCGCGGGCGCACCCTGGCGCATCCAGTGGAGCATCCGTGCTGATGCCAGCGGTGATTTCCTCTTCGTGGTGGCGGTGCTGCAGCCGGACAGACCAGGCCAACCAGTGACGGCTTTTGAAGCCGCGTCGAATCAGCGGAGCGGGGCCTTTGAGGTGCGGGCGCCCGCCGGCGAGTATTATCTTCGTGTCTATACGGCCAATGTGGAGAGATGGAGGCTGGAGATAGCACAGTAAAAAGAGTATGATGTGGGGCGGCATTTTTAGAGCCTCTCTGTTCGGAGGAGCGCCGTGACCCAGGCAGGAGAGCAGTTTTCCAAGGGACTTGAAGGCGTCATCGCAGCGGAGTCGTCTATCTGCTTCATCGATGGGCAGGCAGGGGTCCTTATTTATCGGGGCTATAACATCCACGACCTGGCGAAGAACTCTAGTTTCGAAGAGACCGCTTTTCTCCTCTGGAACGACCGGCTTCCCACAAAAAAGGAGCTTGAAGTCTTCAGCGCCGATCTGGCGGCTAACCGCGCGGTCCCGGAAGCGGTCGTCGATCTCCTACGCAAGGCCCCTCCAACGGCGATGCCGATGGACGTGCTGCGCACCGCAGTTTCCGCCGCTGCTTTCTTCGATCCCGATGTCGGCGACAACTCACCGGAAGCGACCCGCCGCAAGGCAACGCGCCTCACAGCCCAGATGTCCACCTACATGGCCTATTATCACCGGATGCGCAACAAGCAACCCAGTGTGCCACCGCGTAGGGACCTGAGCCATGCTGCTAACTTTGTCTCCATGCTCACCGGCGCGGCGCCGGACCCGGTGACGGCACGGGCGGTGGACGTGGCCCTTGTGCTTCATGCGGAGCACGGGTTCAACGCCTCCACCTTTACCGCCCGTGTCATCGCGGCCACAGAGTCGGACCTGCACGCGGCCATCGCCGGCGCTATCGGCGCGCTCAAGGGCCCGCTGCACGGGGGGGCCAACGAGCGGGTGCTGGAGATGCTTGCGGAGATCGGCGACAAGAGCAAGGTGGACTCCTACCTGAGCACCAGACTCGCCCGCAAAGAGAAAATATCTGGATTCGGCCATCGCGTCTACAAGACGCTAGACCCGCGCGCCGTCCACCTCAAGCAAATCTCGGAAGAGCTAGGCAAGCGGCGCGGCGACGACAAGCTGTACCAGATCTCCCTCAAGGTCCAAGAGGCGATGAAGCGCCTCAAGAACTTGGACGCGAACGTGGACTTCTTCTCAGCCTCCGTGTACAGCTACTTGGGCATTCCTGAAGACCTGTTCACACCCATTTTTGCGATCTCTCGCATCGCAGGCTGGAGCGCCCATGTCATGGAGCAGCATGCCTCCAATCGGCTTATTCGGCCTCGCGCTCTCTACACCGGCAAGAAAGACTTGTCGTACGTTCCTATGCAGCAGCGGAGCTAACGGCTGCTTTTCTACCTTTCTACAGCACCTCCCACCGTGATGGAGGCGCGTTTCCCTTATCAGCCGCTCCGCTGATTTGACACCCATTTCCAGTCAGCCTACACTACACAGTTGGTTGGCCGCCTTTCGGCGAGCTCAGCGATGAGACACCCCAGCGCTTGCCATAGCGCCACCGCTACATGACACCATACCCCATGTGATGGAAGGGACGGCATGAGCAGCAGCAAGCAGGAATGGCAGAAGAACACGTACGGCCCTGCCGTCCAAAAGGCCAAGGAGCGGCAGGAGGTCTTTGAAACCCTTTCCAACATTCCCGTCGAGCCTCTCTACGGCCCGGAGGACAGGGATAGATTCGACTACAACGGCAACATCGGCTACCCTGGTGAGTACCCCTTTACTCGTGGCATTCAGCCCACCATGTACCGGGGCCGCTTCTGGACCATGCGCCAGTACGCCGGCTTCGCCTCCGCGGAAGACTCCAACAAGCGGTACCGCTATCTGCTGTCCCAAGGCCAAACCGGGCTGAGCGTCGCCTTTGACCTGCCAACCCAGATCGGCTATGACTCCGATCACCCTCTCAGCCGCGGCGAGGTGGGCAAGGTTGGCGTGCCCATCTCTCATCTGAAGGACATGGAGGCCCTGTTCCAAGACATTCCTCTGGACAAGGTCAGCACCTCCATGACAATCAACGCCACCGCACCCATTCTGCTGGCTTTCTACGTTGCGGTGGGCAAGAAGCAAGGCTTCCCGCCCGACAAGCTCAACGGCACGGTCCAGAACGATATCCTGAAGGAATACATCGCCCGGGGCACCTACCGCTTCCCCCCCCAGCCTTCCATGCGACTCATCACCGACCTCTTCGCCTACTGTAGCAAGAATGTTCCCAAGTGGAACACCATCAGCATCAGCGGCTACCATATGCGTGAGGCGGGAGCCACCGCCCCCCAGGAGCTGGCCTTCACCTTCGCCGACGCCATTGAATACGTGAACGCGGCTGTGCGCTCCGGCCTGGCCGTCGACGACTTCGCCCCCAATCTCTCCTTCTTCTTCGTCTCCCAGTCCAACCTGCTGGAGGAAGTGGCCAAGTTTCGAGCGGCCCGCAGGATTTGGGCACGCATCATGAAGGAGCAGTTCAAGGCCAAGAACCCGCGTTCCTTGATGCTCCGGTTCCACACCCAGACCGCCGGCGTCTCCCTCACTGCCCAGCAGCCGGAGAACAACATCATCCGCACCGCCATCGAGGCGCTGGCCGCCGTCCTGGGCGGCACCCAATCGCTCCACACCAACTCCTTCGACGAAGCCTTGGCCCTGCCGTCCGATAAGGCGGTGACCATCGCCCTGCGCACCCAGCAGATCATCGCCCATGAGAGCGGAGTCACCGAGACCATCGACCCACTGGCCGGCTCCTACTTCGTGGAGCACCTGACCGACAAGCTGGAGCAAGAGACTCAGGCCTACCTGAAGAAGATCGAGCAGATGGGCGGCGCGCTCAAGGCCATCGAGCAGGGGTACCAACAGAAGGAGATCCAGGAGAGCGCCTTCCGCTTTCAACGGGAGGTGGAGACTCGACGCCGCATCGTTGTGGGCGTCAACGACTTCATCACGGAAGAGCCGCCAGTCTCTGGGATCATGCGCATCAACCCAGAAGCGGAGAGGCATCAGGTGGAACGGCTCCACGAAGTCCGCCGCAAGCGCGACCAGCGCAAAGTCGCCGCCAGCCTGCGACGCCTGGACGAGGTGGCCCACACGCAGGACAACACCATGCCGGTGTTTGTGGAGTGCGTGGAAAGCTACGCCACCATCGGCGAGATTTGCAGCACGTTGGAGAAGGCCTGGAACATCTACAAGCCCGCCTCCGCGCTCTAACGTGAGCGGTGTCTGTAACGAAAGCCTACTGCCGACAATACAATGCGGACACCATGGTGGCCTGAGTCCGTGCCTGAGCAGGCGAGGGCCTGGCGCGTCCCCGTCCGAAGGTGTCTACGGGGCTAGACGTTGGAGAGTTGAAGTATGGCATTAGAGCCCGTGTACCCTCCTCAATCAGAAGCTCTGCAGATATTAAGAAACGCCGCACGAGAGATGGCGGAGCGTGAGCTTGCCCCTCGCGCTGCCTATTTTGACGAACATGAGGAAGTGGCGCTGGAGAGTTTTCGGAAAGTCGCCGATATGGGGATCACGGGGCTGGGCATCGCGGAGCAGTACGGTGGCAGCGGCGGCGGGTACCGGGAACTGGCGATAGCGGTCGAGGAGATTTCCCGGGCGTGCGCCTCCACAGGGGTCATGTTCCTCGCCAGTCAGTCACTCGCGACTCAGACCATTTGCCAATTTGGATCTCATCAGCAAAAACAGAAGTACCTCCCCCCACTCGCCAAAGGCAAGGCTCTGGCCGCCTTCGCCTACACCGAGCCTGAGGCAGGCAGCGATGCCGGCCATCTCAAGACCCAGGCTATTCGTGTGGGAGAGGGCTACCGGCTAAGAGGCCGAAAAGTGTTTATCACCAACGGGGATATCGCGGATACGCTCGTCGTCTTTGCCAACACGGACCCCAAGTCCGGCCACGGCGGCATCGTCGCCTTCATCATGGAGCGTGATACGCCTGGCTTCAGCGCCCACAAGCAAACAGGGAAATTGGGCATCAGGGGGTCCTCCACGGCGGAGCTGGTGTTTGAAGATGCTTTCATTCCGAAGGTTAACCGCCTCGGGCCAGAGGGCCAGGGCTTTAAGCAGGCGATGCAAATCGTTGAAGCCAGCCGCGTCATTGTCGGCGCCCAGGCTGTGGGCATTGCCCAAGCGGCGCTGGACGAAGCGGTGCGGTATGCGAAGCAGCGTCAGCAGTTCGGCAAGACCATCGGAGAGTTCCAGGGACTGCAATGGATGCTTGCCGACATGGCCACCCGCGTGGAGGCAGCCCGCCTGCTCGTCAGCCGCGCCGCCTACCTCAAGGACACAGGCAAGTCGTTTGGCCGCCAGTCCTCGATGGCCAAACTGTATGCCAGCGAAGCGGCCATGTGGGTCACCACCAAAGCCATCCAGGTGTTCGGCGGCTACGGCTACTTCCGAGAGGCGGCGGTGCAGCGCTACTTCCGGG
>JACPQI010000161.1 GCA_016190545.1 Chloroflexota bacterium | reverse complement strand
TCCCGGACGTGCTGTCCTGCAAGGGCGTGATGGCCGCTTTCAAGTTCATGCCGATGAAGGAAGAGGACCACCACATCTACCTGAAGCTGTATTACCTGGACGACGACCCGCTGAAGGTGATGGAGGAGATAGGGAAAAACTCCCCGCAATGGAAAGCGAAGGGCCGTCGCCTGGACAATCTGGATGGCGTGCGGCGCAACCTCATCACCAGCATCTACCGGCCCATCACGCCCGGCCACTACGACTTTTACGATTGAACGTCCTGCGAGGATGAAGTTTACCGGCATACACGTAGCCTTCTGGCATAGCGAGCCACACCGGCGCCGCGACTTCGCTGCCTGGGCCGACGCTCGCTACCGCCCGGCGCTGCACGGCGGCGTTCCTGGCGTCTACCACTCCCAGCATTGGTACGCTCCGCCCGACTACGCTACCGCGCGTGTGAAAGCGGGCGGCCAGGAGTGGGAGCGTATCGACCCGACCGTCTTTCCCAACGGGGCCGGACAGCACCTCACCGCCTTGTGGCTGGAGCGGTCAGCGTACGAGGTCCGGCGCGCAGCGCAAGCAGCGTATCCGGCGGACAGGAAACCACTGTGGAGTTCCTGGCTCGCCCTGGCGCAGGGCTGGGCCAAGCCTGGGCTCGACGTGCCGCTCAGCGCAGTCCCGCTCCTGGCTCACCAAGGCATCTTCGTATCCCTGGGCGAGGTCATCGATGAGGGACGGAAAAACGAGTGGCTGCGCTGGTTCGATGCCACCCACGCCCCCGACGTGCTGTCCTGCGACGGCGTCCTGGCCATCTTCCAGTTCTTGGGCGCTGGGGATAGCGACCGCAACGTGTATCTGAACCTCTACTACCTCTCTGGAGAGCCTGCCGCGACCATGGCGGGTACGCAGTCAAACATGCCGCGCTGGAAGGCCCAGGGGCGGGTGATGGACTTGACCGGCCTACGCCGCACGTACATGTCTGGCTGTTACAGGACAGCCACAGCGGAGACGGTCGCTTCGCGCAGCTAGTATGGCGCTGAGAGCAGGGGGCGAGATGAAGCTCAAGTCCTTCTTCGGCACATTCCTTCACTGCGAACCCGGCCGCCATCAGGTCTTCAACGCCTGGCATGACTACGATCACCGGCCCGAGAACCACGGCCAGATCCCTCATATTTATCACTCTCAGCGTTGGATCGCCACGCCGGAGCTTATGGAGGCCCGGGCCCCCCTGGACCCTGCGGAGATGCCGTACAACGGCGGCCAGTACTTCGCCAGCTACTGGAGCACCGCCGGACCGGAGCAACTCGAATACGACATAGCCCTCCTGCGAAGCCGGCTCATGGTGCTGGGCCGCAACAACCCCATCAATAACAAGGACTTCAAGCGGGTGCGCCCGGACCGCTACTACATCCCGCTCTCAGGCCACGCCTGCTCAGGGCTGGCGCTATCGGCGGAAGCCGTACCACTGGCGCCGCACACGGCCATCGTCGTCATGCTGGTCCAAGCGTTGGAGGCCGACCAGGGCGAGCGCTGGATTGAATGGTGCCAGGCCACTCACGTGAAGGACGTGCTTACCTGCGCGGGATTTGCAGCGGCCTATGTGTTCAAGGCTGCCAGACCGGAGCACCGGGGCCGCTACCTGTTGCTCTACTATCTGGACGCCGATCCCCTGGAGGCGATGGCCGACGTACGACGCCGTAGCGCCGAGTGGCATGCTTCTGGCCGCTACCCCAAGGACCAAGGCCAGATGAGGCGCTCCCTTATACTTAGCGCCTACCATCCTATTACTCCAGGCGGTTACGACGGCCCGGCCTTCGCGATATAATGACGGGAATCCTTGGAGAAGGGGGTGAGTGATGTCCAGACTTGGAGCAAAGACCAGCCAAGAGTTGCGGCGGATGCTGGCGCCGGGCCTCAACAAGGCGTACAGCGAATTTCGGCGGGCGCTTGAAGAGGATGGGGAAATCGAGGTGCCGCTGCGGGAGATGATGCGCCTCAAGTGCGCCCAACTCAACAACTGCGTCCACTGAAAGCTCATCCGGCGCGCTGAGGCTCAGCGCCAAGGAGTCACAGAAGAGAAGGTGGCCAAGCTCGAGGACTACGCTTCGTCCGATCTGACGGAGCGCGAGAAGTTGGCCTTGGAGTTCACGGAACGTTTGATTTTCGATCCGCACGGCCTCGATAACGACTTCTTCGCCCGGCTGAAGCGGCACTTCACAAACGGCCAAATCGTGGAGATGGGGCTGATTGTCATGGTCTACAACGGCGCCGGTCGTTTCAACGCCGCCATCGACCTGGAGCCGCTCAACCCGCACGGCATCACCGTCGTCGAGGGCGCTCTTGCCTCCACGACGCATAGCCGGTAGGCCTTCTCAGGGAGTCCGGTCGGAGGTGGAGCACAAGTGGTGAGACAGGGATATGTTCGTGTTGGCATCATCGGCGCCAGCCCTACCTATGGGTGGGGCAAGCGGGCGCACTTGCCGGCCATCCTCGCCCTCCCCGACCTCAAGCTCGCCGCTGTCTGCACATCGACGCCGGAGACGGCGCGGGCCTCCGCCGACGCCTATGGCGCACTCCTCGCCTTTCACGACTACCGTGAGATGGTGCGGTGCCCGGAGGTTGACCTGGTCATCGTCTGCGTCAAGATGAACAAGCACCATCCCATGGTCATGAGCGCTCTGGAGGCAGGCAAGCACGTCTTCTGCGAATGGCCCCTCGGCATGAATGTGGCGGAGGCGCAGGAGATGGCCCAGCTCGCCCAGGCCAAAGGCGTCAGGCACATGGTCGGGCTCCAGGCCCGTGGCTCGCCGGCGCTCCGCTACTTCAAAGAGCTGGTGGACGGAGGCTACCTGGGCGCCGCCCTTACCTGCAACCTCACGATGTTCCTCCCAGGGCATCCCAAGACGTCCAGCACCGCCACGATGGCCAGGAAAGAAGAGGGGTCGCCTGGGCTCAACATCTACGGTGGCCACTCCATAGACGCCTTCTGCTGGATCATGGGCGAGTTCGTGGACGTGGCGGCCCAAGTCGGCACCCGCGTCACCGCCTGGACGCTGGCCGACACAGGCGAGACCGTTCCGGTCACCGCCCCTGACGACGTCTGCCTCATCGGCAAGTTGACAAGCGGCGCGACGGCTACGGTCCATGTAGCTAATGGCCCGTCGCTCATCACCGGCTGGCGCATGGAGGCCTACGGCGCCGAGGCCTGTCTAGTCGCCACCTCGCCGCACTCGGTCCAGTACAGCGACGTCACCTTGCTGGGTGGGAAGAGAGGGCAGGGCCAGCTCGCGCCTCTGCCAGTCCCCCAAAGACTAACTACGATTCCGAACGCCGTGCCCAAGGGCGAGCCCTTCAACGTGGCCGTCCTCTTACAGGGCATGGTCGCCGGGATTCGGGAGTCCCATGAGGTCCGGCCAAATTTCGCGGACGCCGTGCAGCGGCACCGGCTGCTGGAAGCGATTGATCAGGCTTCAGCGGAGCGGCGGTGGCTCCACGTCACCTGACGGCGAGGGCAAGTTAAGAGGGTGGCTTCTCCTTCGGCTGAATCTCCTGCTTCTCCATCACCATCTTGAACACATCGTAGTAGTGCCAGCCGATGATGGCTACCCGGCCCAGGATGAAGGTGGGCGCCGCCGTGATGCCAGCCTGCCAGGCCCGCTCCACTAATTTCTTCACGTGGCCCGCGTAGGTCCCCTGTCGCAGCGCCTCCTCTAGGGTCGCCGCGTTGAGTCCCAGCTTCTCCGCCGTCTCCAGCAGAGTGATGGGCAGGCCGATGTCCTTGCGCTCCACCCACAGGGCATCGAACAGCGCCGTCTTGTAGTCCTTCCCCTTGCCCTGCTCCTTGGCGAACTCGGTCGCCTCAAAGGCCCGATAGCTGTACTGGAGCTTGTCGGG